>NZ_AUFW01000007.1:0-300000 GCF_000426705.1 Spirochaeta cellobiosiphila DSM 17781 | reverse complement strand
AGGAGTAAATATGAAAAAGCAATTTCCATTAATACTAATAGGATTTATATGTATTCTAAATCAAGCTTACTCACAAGAACTGTTTAATAATAAGACCTTTATGTGGTCCAAAGGACCTCTTGTTAAAGAAATCTCATTTAGTAATGGTCAATTTTCATACAAATATACGAATTATGATGAGAACCCAATAAAAGTTGAAGAAATGAACAATATTACCTACCATATTGTTGATATTGAAGGAATTTCATTTATAAGTTTTGAAAATGAAAGATGGCTATTTTTAAGATCCTCGGATTTTCTTGTTCTATATAATAAAGACTCCAATGAACCATTTTTCTTTGGTGCATTAGATGTTCGAGATGCGATCGGTACAGAGGGATTTTATCGAGATGAGAATCTATATGATGTTAGTTCTTCTCTCAGTGAGAATATAAATGGTAAGAAAATTAATTATGGGGCAAATAATCTATATGATTTAGATCTTAATAAACCTTGGGTTGAAGGAGTTAATGGCTATGGAGTTGGAGAAGTTATAACAATAAATAATATTGCCTTTACAAATCTACAAATATATATTTATTTGTCTAATGGATTCGTTTCCTTTGATAAACCTCGTTTATATAAAGACAATAGTAGAGTAAAAAAAATAAAGATTACAGATATTGATACTAATTATAGTGAAGTTATAGATTTATCTGATACTCCTCAATTCCAGAAAATAATTATACCAAAAGGAATTGGTAGTAACCAATTAAAGATTGAAATTTTAGATGTTTATCATGGAATAAAGTATGATGATACTTGTATAAACATACTTGGAATTGTGGGTGTGGGGTATAATTAAAATGAATTTTTTTGACAATATCTGAAAATAATAATGAAATTATAACTCTGAAAAGCATCGCTCCAGAGGCTGTTAATAAAGCTCATTATATCAAAAATATTGAACTTTACACAAATTTATTTACACCCTCGAAACACCTCCAATGTATTCCCTATGTCTTGATCTTTCCCAATTTGCAGTACTGCCCCTATCCCTCAACGTCAATTGACAGTATCACCATTCTAGCCTGTCACTGTCACCAAATCAGCCTGTCACTGTCACCAAATCAGCCTGTCACCCTCCCACACCCACAAGTGTGGGTGACACCACCTGACAAGTGTGGGTGACATCAATCTCAAGTGGGAATTCCTAAGATCCCACCTATGCCTAGCTAAATTCCCCGTTAAGAATAGGGAACTCCTCATTTATCCTGTATGACCTCTCTGTAATTCAGGGCTTAATCATGCTCCATAAGGATTAGGAGTAGACGAGTTCAGAGCTGGCTTAAAAGGAAGCATTAACAGGTATGAATCCCCGGAGGTGGAGGTCGGCCAAAAATTTAATGGAGTGACAGTTGTTATGTGAAACTTATTCCTATGCCTTCTGTGATAATTACGAAGATAGGAACTTAGTCTTTGTTTTTGTGGAGAATTTATTATGGGGACTAAGGAAATTGCTTATGCTGTTACTTATGTGACTTTTGTATGTCAATAACATTAATTACAATTGGTGATTGGAGAATCTATTTTGAAGAGAACAACATCGATATGGAAGAGTATTTAATTGATATAAGAAACGATGTAGGGTTTCTCATTAAAACCGTTATATATGACAATAGGAGGATGTATGGCTAAAATCTGCCGACTGTTTTTTTTAATAATTATTCTTATTATGATAATCAGTTGTAAAAGTAGTGAAAAAGAAATAGTAGGTAAGTTTGACTTCAAGGATACATCTCTTTCTAGATTTAACTATGAATTTAGTTATATCTTGTATGACAGTGATATGAATATATTAATTCAAGAGCCAGTGGATATATATTTACTATCTTATTTTAAAATATCTATTATTGATAAAACTAAATTTCTTCAAATTTATACGCGAAGGGTTACAATACCAAACGAGAATGAAAATATTACTACAGATCTTATAGAGGATAAAATACACTCTATTGAAGATATTATTGGTACTGAACTTGTATTACATGTAATTTCATCGATAATCCCTGAACAGGGAATAAATGAAGTAAAAGAGTACAATAATGTTGAAAATATTGAGATCAAATGGTCAAAAAAGAAAAACATTGATTATTATTTTTTGGGGCTTTACAAAAGAGATGGTGATAAAGATAAAGAGTATTATTTATTTTTAATACCACGTGAAATAAATCATCTAAACTACAAACTAATGCAAAGTGCAAAAGAATTGGATTCATATTCTGATATTGAAAGAGAATCTAGTGTGTATCTGTATAAAAAAACTTTTAATGGAATACCAGATGGTGAATATTATTATTGGCTTACAGGTGTTCTTATTAACAATGGTGAGCGTAGACAGGTTGCTTTTCCCATAGAAAATAAAAGGAAACTAATAATTCATAATAAATAGGATATCTTTTAATACTTGTATATGCAATATATGTATATGCATGTATTATAGAGGTGATATGGAAGAATGGAAGACGCTCTCTGAATTAATTGGATTAAAAGTACATAGAATCAATACAACCTTACGAGTTTTATTACAATCAAAACTCAAACAGGCAGGATGGAATATAACACCTGAGCAATGGGCTACTATACATTTATTGATAGATCATTCCGGTATAAATCAAACTGATCTATCGGGGAAAATGTGTAGAGATCAAACTAGTGTCACACGTTTATTAGATGGACTACAAAAAAAAGGGTTAATTGAAAGAAGGAGAGATACACAGGATAAAAGAGTCTGGAATGTCTATCTTACAGATTATTCACTAGATAGGTACGAAGTAACAAAACCTTTTATTGACGAATACAATTCTGTGTTGTACCAGTCTCTAGAGGAACAGAAGGGTGTGGAATTTATTAATTTACTAGATGAGTTAACGGATTTTATTAGTAATTATACAGGAGAATGATGATGAATATTGAAGTGATCAATACAGCAAAAGGCGATCTGTCTCGGGCCTATCTTTCTGAAGAAGATAAAATAATTACTACTAGTGATTTTTTAAGTGTTTTGATGAGTTGTCCAACAAATACAATTGTATTGAATGATGCGTGCTTTTCTCCTGACTTCTTCGATCTAAAAACTAAACTGGCCGGAGAGTTTTTGCAGAAAGTCTCTAATTATAGAAAAAGACTTATAATACTAGGAGACTTTGCGAAATATCAAAGTCCATCTTTTAACGATTTTATCTATGAAAGTAATCTAGGTGGAAACGTGATATTCACAAAGGATATAGCTGAAGGGATCCATTATTTGAAATGATTTGTAAGAATTTGGTAGTTCTAATTCCCTTAAAATCGCAAAAAAAAGAGCTATTACAAAGCCTTTTGTAATAGCTCCCCTTCTTACTCTCGAGTAAGGTTTATTAGTTTCGACCAATACAGTTAAGGTCATTGAAAGCTTTTTCAACTCTTGCAGTCATAGAAGCTTGTCCTTCTCTTAACCATTTTCTTGGATCATAATATTTCTTATTTGGAGAATCAGGACCTTCAGGGTTACCTAATTGAGTCTGTAAGTATCCTTCATTCTTCTTGTAGTATTTAAGAACACCTTCCCATGTTGCCCACTGAGTATCTGTATCAATGTTCATTTTCACAACACCATAACCAATTGCTTCTCTGATTTCTTCTGTTGTAGAACCAGATCCACCATGGAATACATATGTTACAGGGTGAACATCAGATAAGTTGTATTTTTCTTTGATATATTGCTGACCAGCATCTAAGATTTTTGGAGTAAGTTTAACGTTTCCTGGTTTATATACACCATGAACATTTCCAAAAGCAGCTGCAACAGTGAAGTTAGGGCTGATTTTGTTTAATTCAGAATACGCATAGTCAATTTCTTCTGGTTTTGAGTAAAGTTCGGCAGGATCTCTATCAGAGTTATCAACTCCGTCTTCTTCTCCTCCAGTAATACCTAACTCGATTTCCAAGAACATTTCTAATTTTGACATTCTTTCAAGATATTTAGTAGATATAGCAAGATTGTCCTCAAGTGTTTCTTCAGAAAGGTCAATCATATGTGAACTAAATAATGGTTTTCCATTTTTCTTGTAAAACTCTTCACCAGCATCTAGTAATCCGTCGATCCATGGAAGAAGCTTCTTAGCACAGTGGTCAGTATGAAGAACAACTGGTACACCATATTTTTCAGCTACTAAATGAACATGCTGAGCTCCAGAAATAGCTCCTATGATCTGAGCTTCCTGGCCTTCAGCTTTAATGCCTTTACCAGCATAGAATGCAGAACCACCGTTTGAAAATTGAATCATTACAGGTGAGTTAACTTTTGAAGCAGCTTCTAATACAGCATTTACTGAGTCAGAACCTACACAGTTAACTGCAGGTAATGCAAATCCTTCTTTTTTACAGATTTCAAATAAAGTCTTCAGGTCATCGCCATAAACGACACCTGGTTTAATGTGATCTAATACTCCCATCCTTGAATTCCTTTCCTAATTGTAGATTTTTGCACCTATAGAATATAATAATTTTAACCCCTATAAGTAAAGGCCTAGGTATGTTTTACCAAATAAAATTAGAGGATAGCAAATTGGCTCATAAACAGAACAGTGGAATAGTATTTGATCTGGATGGAACATTAATTGATAGCGAAAGGCTAGCCCTTGGAATATGGATAAATCTTTGTAAAGAAAAAGGATATCTTTATCAGGAAAAGGATTTTGTCCAAATGATAGGTAAAGACAGCTTATCTTGTAAAAATATCTTATGTGTTGCTCTGTCGCTAAAGTCTGATGAAGTTGACAACTTATGGTCAGAAGCTGTTTCCAGATATCAAAGTTTGATGCAAACAGAGGTGAGATTAAAGACTGGTGCAATGGAGCTTATTTCTTGGGCAGGGACTCAAGGCATCCCCATGGCGATTGCAACGACAACAGAAAGTATGTTGGCCAATAAAATTATTGAGAATCTGAATCTCAATAAATGGATTAATTCCTGGATCTGTGGTGATCAAGTAGAGAAGAAAAAGCCTTTTCCAGACATCTATTTAAAAGCTGCTGAACTTCTTGATATAGATCCAAAGTTCAGTTATGCCATAGAAGATTCCCGTGTAGGTATAAAAGCGGCTCATAGTGCTGGGTTCAATACTATCTTTGTTCCTGATGTTCTGCCTGCTTCTGAGGATATGAAAACTTACATAGGATGCTCTTTTGGTGATTTGAATGAAGTATTAGTGAGGATGAAGGGGGTATTTAGTGAATAAATAAATAAACATCTAATTATAGCACGTTTTTTTTAAAGAAAAGGTAAAAAAAAGTTTTACTCTTTTTTTTATAAATCGTTTACACTTTCCCCATGAGTAACGAACAATATAAAGGTCTGCTTTCTCGTCTTACTGGAAGACCAGGGATTGTTGGACATCAAGAATTAAAACACTCTTGTGTACTTGTTCCTTTTCTGTTTGAAGATGGGATGGCAAAAATATTATTTGAAAAAAGAGCGTTCAGTATTAGACAAGGCGGAGAAATTAGCTTTCCTGGTGGTATGGTTGAGCAAGGTGAGTTTGAAAACACCGCAGATACAGCATTAAGGGAAACAATGGAGGAATTGAATCTGGACAGTTCCAAGATTGTGATTGATGGTAGATTTGATAGCCTTATTACTCCAGCGGGATATATGGTTGATATCTATATTGGAAGATTGTTGGTGCCCCGGGTGTCTGACATAAATCCAAGTCCTAGCGAGGTGGAATCTGTCTTCACTATACCTGTAGGTGAACTAATATCCCATGAACCAGAGGAATATAAAATACGTGTAACAGCCCATGCAAAAGATCAAGAAGGGAATGAAATATTTCCGGCAAAGGAATTGGATGTTCCAGATCGTTATTGGAGCCACTGGGAATTAGAACGTCAGCCTATCTATTTGTATAAAACTGATTATGGTCCTATATGGGGAATAACAGCAAGAATCATTAGAGAAGTATTAAAAAACTGGCCCGTGTCTTAAATATGGATAGCACCTTGATTCGTTAAAGAATCAAGGTGTACTTAATAAATCAACAATGTCTTCAGGACGAGCTATATCATCTCTTCTTTTAGCAGGGAGTGCTTTTTTAATTTCTGAGGAATGCATCCCCATAACAATCTTTATTTCTTCAGAAGTAAGATTGGTTATGATCTTAAAACAGTCGTTTACTGATATCACATCTCCATGATCAAAGATTCCTTCTACATTAATAACACCAGATGGTAGTAGGCTCTTATGACGTCGAAGAGCTTCGATGGCACCTTCATCAATGGTTAGCTTACCTTTGGGTGTCGAATTAATGATCCATCTTTTTTTATTTGAGATTCTTTCTTTGGCTAAGAAATGGGTACCGATTTCTTCCCCATTGATGATTCGGGGAAGGATGTTCTCTTCTCTCCCATTGGCAAGAATGACTTGGCAACCGGCTTTATCTGCGATTTTGACAGCCTTTAGCTTGGTTAACATACCACCAGTTGAAAACGTGCTTCCTTTACCTTTTGCCATTTTCATAATATCAGCTGTGACTTCTGTCACGAAGTGGATAGGGGTAGCATCGTCATATACTTTGGGGTTTTTGTCATACAGGGCATCAATATCTGACAATATGATCAACAGATCCGCATCCATTTTACTGGCAATATGAGCACTTAAGCGATCATTATCCCCAAAAACCTTTCCGATTTCTTGTGTAGAAATATTATCATTTTCATTGAAGATAGGGACAACATCCAGTTTTAATAAAGCCTCTACTGCTGTTTTTAAGTTTAAGTAAGACTTTCTTTGATTAAGGACTTCCTTCGTGATTAGGATTTGCCCAATTGAGATATTATAAGATTTAAAGGCTTCCTTATAATGATTCATCAATATGGGTTGCCCGATTGCTGCACAGGCTTGACGTAAATCAATACGAGTTACTTTATTTGTAATGCCTAGCTCTAAGGCTCCAAAGCCAATAGCCCCTGAGGTTACTATCAAAGGGGTAATTCTTTTTTCTTTTAAAATGGATATCTGTGCAGCTATCTGCTTTAGGTAGGAATCATCGATCTTTCCATTTTTGTTGAGCGTATTTGTGCCAATCTTAATAACGACAGTTTTAATATCATCCAAGTTTGTAATCATAGGGATTTATGTGTAAAGGTCCTTTTTCCTGATGTGTAATCTTCTACAATGTGTCCGTGACCTCTCAGTTTCCATTTGTAAATAAGAAGACCTTCCATTCCTACTGGACCTCTTGCATGAATTTTATTGGTGCTAATTCCCACTTCTGCACCTAATCCATATCTAAATCCATCACTGAATCTTGTAGAGCAATTCCAGAAGACATCTGCAGAATCAACGGCATTTAAGAAAAACTCTGCTTTTTCTACATTGTCTGTAATAATTAGTTCTGTATGACCAGAGGTGTACTTATGGATATGAGATATAGCTTCGTCCATATCTTCTACGAGCTTTATTGACAGGATTAAGTCTAAATACTCTGTTTTCCAGTCCTCTTCTGTTGCTTGCTGGCAATCAATAATATTCCTGGTTTGTTCACATCCGCGAATCTCAACATTCCTGGCCTCTAGTGCCTTCTTCAACTTGGGTAATACTCGGGGCGCAATAGATTTATGTATGAGCAAAGTTTCTAAAGCATTACAAACAGCGACGTATTGTGTCTTCGAGTCTACAATAAGACTAATCACCATATCTTCATTAGCTTCCACATCTATATAGGCATGTGTAATACCATCTGCATGGCCCAATACGGGAATATTGGAGTTGTTCATTATATATTGAACAAATTCATTGGATCCTCTTGGGATAATTAAATCTATTTGTTTATCCAAAGCAAGCATTTGTTTGACATCATCTCTGGTCTCTATGAGATTGATCCAGTCTGAAGTAATACCTGCTTTCTTTGAGGCTTCTTTTATAATTTCTGTTAGGATTTTATTGGTATTTATCGCTTCTGAGCCGCCTTTTAGGATAACCCCATTGCCGCTTTTTAGACAAAGTGTTGATATCTGTACTAAAGCATCAGGCCGTGATTCGAATATCATGCCAATAACGCCTATAGGACAACTGACCCTCTCAAGAATAAGGTCTTTATCCAATTCCTTTTTCTCAAGGGTTTTATTGGAAGGGTCTGGTAGTTTAATAAGGCTAAGAATGCCCTCTTGTACTTGTTCAATCTTGCTTTGATCGAATTTGAGTCTTTTAATAAGGGGTGCGGCGAGATGATCAGCAGTTGCTGTCTTAAGGTCGCATTCGTTAGCTTCCATAATAGAACTTTTTCTTTCTGTAAGTAATGTGTTTATATTATTCAATACTTCATTTTTTTTAACAGAGTCTATCGCTGTCAATTCATTGGATGCTGCTTTTGTTCTAACCGCAAGTTCTATTACAGTCATAATTCCCCCTATCTATTGATAGTAATATTGATCAAAAGATAACAGTTTTGGATAAATAATCCTAGAGTCCTAAGCTTATTCGATTAATGAGATCAGCAAGGGCGTGATCATTGTGATGATTCACTTCTATGTGGGCTTTTAGCTTTAAATCAGGATGGGCATTAGCCACAGCAGCCTTAATTTGTCCTACTTCGAGAAGGGAAATATCATTCGGTTGATCTCCAATAGTGTATACTTTTTTCCCATCCAGGTTAGGAGAATTGTTTATGAGAAATTCAAGGGCTTTCCCCTTTGTGGCTTCTACCGGAAGAATTTCAAGATAATACTGATGACTGAAAATTGGATTATAATTGGTATACTTACGCAGGATATAATCCCTGAGTTCTGTTAGTTTATCATTGGTACTGGCAAAGATGATCTTCATCCAGGGTAGGGGAAGAGAGTCTATTCTACTATGCTTTAATGGTATGTTTTCGATATCAAATTGATCTGTTGTATAATCACTTGAATTTAATATTACTGCCATCTCATCTTTGTAAGTCTGTATGCCCATCTTGGGATATTTATTGGCAATATCTTTTACCATGGGAAGAATATCCACAGGTAAATCCACCTGAAATAAATCTGTATCTTTTGTGGGATCATACACTCGACAACCATTACCCAGGATAACTGGTTGAGTAATAGGAAGTTGTTTTATATAGGGTTTAGCAGAGTATCTGGTTCTACCTGTTGCGATAGTGAAATCCCCGCCATTCTTCACAAAAAAATCTATGGCCTCCAGGTTTTCCTGACTAATCTTATGCTGGTCATTCAATAATGTACCATCCAGGTCTGTAATTATAAAAATATTATTAAAGTCATTCATGATCATTCCTCAAGTAAATCGTTTAGAAAATGTTTAATGTCAATAAAAATCTGCTCTTGTAATTCATCACTTTCTAAAAATAGTAAATGATCAGCATCTTCGTATCTTTGGTATTTAAGGTCTGTGTAGTGCTTTTTTATCCAGGAATAATTGTATTCACTATCTACAACAGTGTCCTTCGCTCCCTGAAGTAACAAGGTAGGTATATCTGTTGTCGGATAGGTATCATTCCAACTATCCCATTCTACTAAAGCTTCCATCCATGTTAAGGGCATTGTTTTGGTTTGCAGGGGGTCATTCTTCCCTTTATCTATTAACTCTTTTCTATAGGAAAAGCGTCTGGGAATTCGATTAACTACCGAATCAAATATATTAACGGCAGCAGCACTGGGTCCCCAAAGGTAGCTTCTTACAAGAGGAGCAGCCAAGACAATTCCCTTCAATGGGCTATGTTTCTGGGATAATGTGTATTGTATAATGGTAGCACCGCCCAAACTATGTCCTATGGCAACAAAGGGTAAGTCTTTCCAAAGAGGATAAACAGTGTCGATAACTTTTGAAAACCCATAACCATATTGGGTGAATTCATCGATGTGACCAGGTGTCCCATCAGAAAAGCCATGTCCATAATGGTCATACAAAACAACAATATAATTTTCATTAATGAGAAAGTTTGTTAGCTGAAAAGTCCAGGCAGAATGTTCTAAGTATCCATGACTAACAGCAACGACTGCTTTCGGCTTTTTAGGTTGGAAAGATTGAACAAATAGGTGACCATAATCAGTTGATATAAATCCATATCGATAGGTTGTCTTTTCGTAGGGTAAATAAAAATTATCCAGATACGTTCTTAATTCTTTACTTATGGCAGAATTTCCCGTCTGTAGATAGGAGGGCATATTCTCTAGTATTGCCATCTTATCATTGTTATCAAAGGCATAGAGATGAAATACACATCCTAAATAGATAAACAACAATATGTATATTCTTTTTTTCATTGGTCTATTGTGCCAATTATAGAAGTATGAGTAAAGAAGGCTAGAGTCATTATCTAAAATATAGTTAATTCTGTTTTGCCTATCCCTATGACATCCCCTTTATTTAATTTGACGTATTTATTTTCAGGTATGCTTTGATTATTAAGAAAGGTTCCATTTGTACTGTTGAGATCCTTAAGATAAAAAACTTCTTTTATTTTCTGTATTAAGGCGTGATTCCTTGAGGCTAGTTTGTCTTCTATAACAAAGGTATTGGTGCTGTCTCTTCCTAAAGTAATGATTCCAATTAAGGGGAATTTTCTTCCTTTAAATTGGATAGTTCTTTGTTCTTTCCTAATAACTTTATTTAAGTGCTTACCAATATTACTATTTGAAATAATAGTTTCATCTTTCATTACATGTAACCTCTCGATCTCATTATATCGTTTATTTCTATGTCCTCCCAAACAGTTTCATCAAAAAGTTTACTTATTTCTGGCAAATAAAAATCTTTAGAACTAGACTTTAGTGTATTCAGAATCAAATAGGGAGTCTTGATATAATGGAGAACGGCCTATCAACAAAAACTAGCCACTATTTGACATTCACCCTCGATGTGGAAAGCTACGCTATTGATGTTATAAAAGTTCGGGAAGTGTTGGAGTTTTCTGAGTTTACTCGAGTTCCGCGTATGCCTGATTTCATGAAGGGTGTGATTAACTTAAGAGGAAGTGTCGTACCTATCATTGATCTTAGGTTGAAATTTGGTTTAGAGGAAGTCGATAAAACTGTTGATTCCAGTATTATCATACTAGAGATTGAATATGATGATGAACTTTTAACTGTTGGGGCCATTACAGATTCTGTTCAAGAAGTAATCGAAATCCCTTCTTCTTCCATTGAGCCGGCACCTAAAATCGGAACAAAATTAGATACACAATTTATTTATGGTATGGGTCGGCAGGGAGAGGAATTTATTGTCATTCTAAACATAGACCGAATCATGACTTCTGAAGATATAGCCGCGATGGGTGTTACAGATCAAGTTGAAGAAAAGGAAGAGGAAGAGGGTGATGATAACCAAGAATGAAGAGAACACTTATACCTTTGAAGGCGATTTTACTGTAGAAAACATAGTAGATCTTTATGAAGAAATAACCGCTTTAGATATTAAGGAAGAAGATTTTGTTATTGATTTAACCTCTGTAAATAGGTTTGATACCACTTTTTTTCAGCTGTTGATATCATTAAATAAGACATTGGAAGAACATGATAATAAAGTCCTTATTAGTGGAACTCTTTCAGAAGACATTAGGGACGCTATTACTGTATTAGGTTTAGGTGTTGATTTGCCAGGGGAAATGGAAAGGTTTCCTCTATTCGAAATACTTAAAGAATAAGTAAAGGTGAGAAGATATTGGATAAGTTTAAGGAAGCTTTCAAGGAAGAAGCTATTGAGTTGTTAGGAACTCTAGAAGATGACTTACTTAAGTTGGAACAAGATCCCCAAGATAAGGATACTTTGTTTGCTGTATTTAGAGTTATGCATACTATTAAAGGCTCTTCGTCAATGTTTGGTTTTGAGAAGATATCACATTTTACCCACCAAGTTGAAACGGTAATGGAAGAGTTAAGAAATGGAGAAATACCTGTTACCGAAAAGCTAATTGACCTAACTCTTCGTTGCCGTGATCAGATTTATGCAATGCTCGATGAAGATACTCCTGAATTGGATAAGTCCGCTCAAGAGCTTATTGTTGTTATAACCAATTTAGTGGAACAACGTAGTGAAAATCCTGATGAGGCTCCTGAAGTAAAGGAAGACGGAGATCCTGTCGTTGAAGCTGTTAAAACAGAAGAAGAGAAGCTTCCTGAAGAACCAGAAACAGAACTAACAATAAAGGAACCTGAAAAAGAAGAGGTTCAAGAGGAAGACCCAGTTAATAAGGATGTTACTTATCGAATAAAATTTCATCCCTCACCTGAGTTTTTCCTAACTGGATCTCGTCCTCTGTTAATACTTCAAGAATTACAAGAGCTAGGAGAGTATTCTTGCAGAACTATTCATAAAGAAGTTCCCTCTTTTGATAACTTAAAACCAGAAAATAATTATTTGGCTTGGGATATCCTTGTTACAACCAATAAAGGGAGGACCCTTGTCGATGATGCTTTTATTTTTTTAGATGCCGCTTCCGAGTTAGAAATAACTGAAGTCCATTGTGAATTAATACCAGGTACAGAACCCCGTATAGGTGAGATACTTGTAAAGAATGGAGTGGTTGAAGCGGAGACCGTTAATGAGGCTCTTAAAGGGCAAAAGAAAATTGGCGAGGTTTTAAAGGATCATCAAAAGGTTTCTGAGGAAGATCTTAATACAGCATTATCTGAACAGGAACATATAAAGAAAGTCATCGAGAAGAAGAAACCTGCCAGTAATAGTTCATTACGGGTATCATCGGATAAACTTGATAAATTAGTAGATTTGGTCGGTGAGCTGGTAACAGTTCAAGCCAGGATTGCCCAAATTGCCGATCATGAAAGAAATACTTCCTTTGCCTCCGTTTCCGAAGAGTTAGAACGTCTAACAACGGAATTACGTGATAATGCCATGATATTACGAATGGTACCCATTGGTAGTACCTTTACTCGTTTTAATAGACTAGTTAGAGACTTAGCTCAAGATTTGGATAAAGCCGTCCTTATGAATACAGAAGGTGGGGATACTGAGTTAGATAAAACCATCATTGAAAAACTAAACGATCCTCTTGTCCATATTATACGTAACAGTATAGATCATGGTATTGAGACACCCCAAGAGAGGGAGGCAAAAGGTAAAAATCCTCAGGGGACTGTATGCCTTAAAGCGGTACATCAGGGAGCCAGTGTCTCTATAATAATTGAGGATGATGGTAATGGACTAGATAAGGACAGAATCCTTAACAAAGCTATTGAAAGGGGGCTGGTTAATGATGGTAATGGTTTGTCCGATGAAGATATCTTTAGGTTTATTTTTGAACCTGGGTTTTCGACTGCCAAGGTTGTCTCCAGTGTAAGTGGAAGGGGTGTTGGCATGGATGTTGTCAAACGCCAGATTGAAGCTCTTCGAGGTAAAATTAAAATAGAAAGTGTCTACAATCAATTCACACGTATAACCCTCTCTTTTCCCTTAACTCTCGCCATTATTGAAGGGCTTCTTGTTCGTATTGGATCTGAGTATATGGTTATTCCTTTGTCTTCTGTCATAGCCTGTGTTGACTTAACAAAGGAAGAAGTAGAGAGCCAGAAAAACCGGAGATATATCCTTTTTAGAGATGAGATCCTTCCTTATATACATCTTAAAAAATTATTTGAATTTGAAAGTGATAATAGAGATATCGAACAGGTTGTGGTTATCAAGTCAACTCAGGATCTTGTTGGCTTTGTCGTTGATGAAGTCATTGGGGATTATCAAACTGTTATTAAAACATTAGGTCCTCTCTACCAGGATTTAGAAGGTATCAGTGGTGCCACTATTTTAGGTAATGGAAGGGTCGCCCTGATTGTTGATGTAGAAAAAATATCTGAAATAGCCCGTCATAACTCAAAAGAACATCAAAAGGTGTAGTAAATGTCAGATAAGATAAGAGTGTTGATTGTAGATGATTCTGCTGTAGTAAGACAAACTTTGTCTTCAATTATTGAGGAGGATTCAGACTTTGAGGTCGTAGGAACAGCTGCTGACCCTTATATTGCTGCTAAAAAACTAGCATCTGTACTTCCTGATGTTATGACCTTGGATATAGAAATGCCAAGGATGGATGGATTAACTTTCTTAAGGAAAATAATGTCTCAGCATCCTATTCCTGTGATTATATGTTCAAGCAAGACAGAAAAAGGTTCAAACAATGCTTTCACTGCCCTAGAGTTAGGGGCTGTAGATATTATAACAAAACCTAAGTTAGGGACGAAGCAGTTCTTTGAAGAATCAAAAGTAAGAATCTTGGATGTTCTAAGGGCTGCCGCTATCAGTAAGTTAAAGAAAATATCTGTTAAACAAAATGTCTCTATAGAGCCACAGCCCAAATTAACAGCTGATGCAGTCTTATCCATTGGTAAAGCTCCTTTAAGTATAGATACAACTGAAAAAATAATTGCAGTGGGAGCCTCTACAGGGGGAACGGAGGCCTTAAGGCAGTTCCTGGAAGAACTTCCCATAGACTCCCCTGGTATTGTAATCGTTCAGCATATGCCGGAAAAATTTACAAAGGCATTTGCTGATAGATTGAATATAACTTGTAAAATCACAGTAAAAGAAGCGGAAAATAATGATTCTGTGCTCCCTGGGCAAGCATTAATTGCTCCAGGAAATAAACACATGCTTTTAAAAAGATCTGGAGCAAGGTATTATGTTGAAACAAAGGAAGGACCTCTGGTAAGTAGGCATAGACCAAGTGTAGATGTTTTGTTTAGATCGGTGGCTAGTTATGCAGGAAAAAATGCTATAGGTGTCATAATGACAGGTATGGGTGATGATGGTGCGAGGGGAATGAAAGAAATGCATGATCATGGGGCCTACACCATTGCTCAAGATGAGAAAACCTGTGTTGTTTTTGGAATGCCTAAAGAAGCTATTGCCGCAAATGCAGTTGATAACGTTCTTCCTTTGGAGAAGATTGCTTCTCATGTTGTAGAAAAAACGAAATCCAGGTAGGACAGTGTGACATCAAAAATACAAAACGCAAGAAAGATAATAGAAGAATTTCAGAAAAGGTCAGAAAAAGTATTTGCTAGAATTGCAACAAATTACCCCTCATTGTTAAAACAGTTTGATAATAAGTTATCTCATTCGACTGATGTAATGAAAGATTTGGAGATATTATCTCAAGGAGAAGATTCTTTTCTCGATTCGGAATTGGGATATAAGTTAGGTGTAACCAAAGATCTGATTGAGGAATCTTCCTATTTTCTAAATGAGAATACAAAAGCCCATGCTGGTTTGGTAACGAATTTAGAAAAGGAAATAAATGGTATAAAAGAGATCGATGTTAGTATCAATCAATTGAAAGAAGTCTCTGTTGATATGGAGATTATATCAATAAACACATTAACGGTTGCTGTTAAAGCAGGAAAGGCTGGGGGGGCTTTTAGTTATATAACTTCAGAAATACGTAAACTAACACAAAGAATGATAGGTCTTGCTGATTCCTTGGGGCAGAAAGGTGAAAAAATTGAACTAACCCTAGGTGAATATCAACAAACAGTAAGGGGGAGTCTGGGGAGTCAACAAGACTTATTAGCTAACTTAGAAAAGGATATTAGTCGTAGTTTTGATACTTTTTTCCATGAGACCCAGAATGTAATAGGTATTCTAAAAGACTTAATGGAAACTGCCAAAAAAATTCGTCAGCCTTTTATGAAAGTCATGCAGACTATTCAGATGCAGGATATCTTGAGACAATCCTTGGATCATATCATTCTATTTATAGATGAAAAAGAAAAGGCTGCATTTGATGATTCAATGGATGAATTAAGATTTTATGTAGATGCCTCTCGATTGAGTGAGGAGATATTAGAAGATATTCGTAAGCAATATGTTTCAAGTGTATTATCCTTTTCCCATGAGTATGAATCTCTTAAAGGCCTATTCTCACTGATGAAGGATAAGATTGTAGAGTTTCGGGCCCATTTCGATTCCGTTGGAGATACAAAAAGTATCTTTGCTGAGAATTTTGCTTTGGCAACGAAGATAATTGAAGATGTGGTTTCAAGTCTTAATAAATCGCTCAAGGAAAAATCTAACGTTTCTGATTTGTCAAAAGAACTTGATGTAATGGTATCAAGTGTGGAAAAAGATTTGTCTGCTATTGGAACCTTGGTTGACCGCTTTCAGAATATTAATATAGCTAGCCGTATAGAAGTCGCAAGGCAGGTGGCCCTAAAAGAAATGGTTAAAAATATTGAAGAAATGAGTGATGTTATTGTTAGTATTGAATCAAATGTTACTGATGCCTTGAATAAGACAAAAGACTTTATAGAGGGAACAAAACGGGTAGTCTCTCAACTAGCAGAACAATCAAAAGAAGAATCAAGCTTTATTAAAACCTTTTCTTCCCAGTTAAAAGATATGTATGAAGAGATATATAATGAAGGTTCGAAAATGCAGCATTCCATATCACACTTTTCATTGGTAGAAGGTGATTTCCTTAGCTCGTTTTCCATAATTGAAGAGGATTTGAATGATCTACAAGATCTTGAGTCCTTATTAGAGGAATTAGGTGGTATTCTTGAGAAATCCAGTGCTGATTTTAATGTCCAATACCAGGAAGCTTTAGAAAAAAGAAATCTTACTTCTTGGGAAGTGAAGGATGATCGGATTAAAAAGCTTTTAGACCAATTTACCATTTATACACATAAGAAAGCTGCCAGTGATGCTGCGGGTATAGAATTATCTGATGATTCCGTTGAAACTGGTGATGTAACGCTGTTTTAGCATTTGAAAAGCATATAATCATGAATTATAGTTTTGATAGGAGGATTGTATGAAAAAAATACTAGTTGTTGATGATTCCTCAGCCATTCGTCAAAGTTTAGAATTTGTACTAAAAGAAAATGGGTTTGATGTTATTACTGCTGAAGATGGTCAAGATGGGCTAAGTAAAGTTAAAGCCGCAAAATATGATCTGGTAATTACAGATGTTAACATGCCTAATATGGACGGAATCACTTTAGTAAAAGAAGCAAGATCCTTAAGTGACTATAAATTTGTACCTATACTCGTATTGACTACTGAGTCACAAGATAGCAAAATGCAGGAAGGTAAAGCAGCCGGAGCTACCGGTTGGATTGTAAAGCCCTTTGATAATGAAAAACTTTTAGGAACAATTAGGAAGGTACTACCAAACTGATGCTTGAAAATACTTTAGTTTTGTTAAAACCTGATGCGGTTAGGCGTGCTTTGATTGGAGAAATTATTTCACGTTTGGAACGTACTGGTTTGAAGATTATAGCCATGAAGATGGTTAAACCTACACCACAACTGGCTGGTGAACATTATAGTTATGATGACATAGCTGTTCGTCATGGAGAGGATGTTAGGAATCGTTTAATTAAATTCATTACTTCCGATCCGGTTGTTGCCATGGTTGTGGAAGGAGTTAGTGCTGTAGAAGTCGTACGGAAATTAGCTGGTTCCACTGAGCCCAAAAGTGCACTCCCTGGAACTATAAGAGGTGATTTCTGTCACCATACTTTTGCTCTAAGTACGGAAAAAGAAGAATCAATTAGAAATGTGATTCATGCTTCAGCCTCTGTTGAGGAGGCAGAAAAGGAGATTGGCCTTTGGTTTAATAGTGATGAAGTCACAGAATATAAAAGATCTGATCAGGTTGAGCATTTCTTCTAAGTAAATAATAGAGTTATGAGGTGCCTTTTCTTAGCACCTCTCTAACATTTTATTCCTTATGCCGATAGAAAATTGCTTGATTCTACTAAGTATTGAGTCCGAAGGCATGTTTCAAATAGTTCTTTTGGTAATATCTCTCTTTTTTCACTAGTGTAGTCTTCTTTTATGCGAATCATTAATACTTCTAATCCATTTTTAGTTTCCCCGAGTACTTTTAAGTATTCCTTATGAGGATTTTTTCCCTTTACTTCATATAGTTTCATGATTTACTCCTAGTATTGGATGAACTGTTACTACAATTTTCGCCAAAAGATTCGTAGTGGTTTAGATAATTCTTTATTATCTTGGTATTAACAAATAAATAAAAATATGATTACCTTAGGTACTATGAGCCTAATAACAACACTTGTTTCAATATTAATAATAATAGTCGGGTACTTTATGCCTGTCTTTCGATCTGAAGTTATGTCTGCAGGTATCTTCGCCTTATCAGGAGCTGTCACAAACTGGTTGGCTGTTTATATGCTATTTGAAAAGGTACCCTTTTTATATGGTTCCGGCGTGATACCTCTTCATTTTGAAGAGTTTAAATCTGGTATCCAAAACCTCATCATGAATCAATTCTTTAGTGAAGATAATATTAGAAAATATATAACAGAGAAAAATTCCAATAATGGAATATCTTCCAAGATAAACGATATGGTAGATCAGCTTGACTTTAATAAATTGTTTGATGAATTGGTTAATATTATCGTTGAAAGTCAATTGGGTTCCATGTTGTCTATGTTCGGAGGTTCTTCTGTCCTTGAGGGGTACAGGGCTCCTTTTATAGAACGTTCAAAAGTTGCTATTAAAGAAGAGGTTTCCTCCCCGGAAACTCTTAAAAAATTAGAGTTGGATTCTTCTGTTAATGTCGAATCTTTAGTTAATAATGTAGAGAATATAGTGAAGAAGAGACTCGATGAATTAACCCCCCTTATGGTTAAGAATATAATTCAAAACATGATAAGAAAACATTTAGGATGGCTGGTTCTCTGGGGGGGATTGTTTGGTGGATTAATTGGTTTAGTTGTTGGAGTTATAGGAAAATAATGGAAGTATCCTTAATCAGACATGGTCAGACCCTATGGAATTGTCAAAGCCGTTTTCAAGGTCAATTGGATTCTCCTTTAACGGAAGAAGGAATCAAACAAGCGAAGTCAGTGAAAAAGATTATCTCTCGTAAATCTTATGATCATGTCTATTCTTCTAGTTTGGGACGGACTATTGCAACAGCTAATATTGCGATGAATCCTATTATGGGTATTACTCTATTAGATGATTTTAGAGAAATAAACTTAGGTCAATGGCAGGGGAGAACTGTTGGTGAAGTACAGAAGTTGTATGCCTCTGAGTATGAAGCATTTCATAATACTCCGAGAGAGTATAAAGCTGTTAACGGAGAAGGTTTTTCTGAGGTATGGTCTAGAGTGTCTTATTGTCTGGATAATATAAAGAGAATAAATGGATATAAAAAGATACTGATTTTTACCCATGGAATGGTATTAAAAGTAATATATACAATGATAAAATATGGAAATATCAACTATATTTGGGATGCTCCATCGTTTGATTCTGCAAGTCTTACCGTGCTCAATTGGACAAAGCATCCTTCAATTTCTTTAGAAAACCGAATTGCTTACTAAATTTACTTTTCCATAAGTTTTAATTCTTCTAACTGTTTTTTCATTCTTACATATTCCACTAGAGTTCTTATTCTAATTAGAAATAGATCATTCTTAAATGGTCTCTGCATAAAATCTACAGGCCCAAGCTCAGCTCCCGGGAATAAGGTAAAATCCTTTGCAAATATAGATGATATAAAGAAAATAGGCATTTCTGTATGCTTTTCATCTTTTCTAATGAGCTCAGCTAGTTCATAGCCATCCATATCAGGCATTTGAATATCAAGTAAAGCAATAGAAAATTCGTTCGTTTTAACTTTTTCGAGAGCTTCCTCTCCTGATGCCGCATTCACTATATCTGCATCAATATCACTAAGGACCAACCCAAAGGCAAGTAGATTTTCAGGACGATCATCTACTACCAAAATTTTTGCTCGATTCATTTTCTCCTCACTTATTTTCGTGCAAATCAGAATGATTATACGGACTCATATTTTATCATGGATCATAATCATTATCATAGATTTTTTATTTTATTAACATTTCTACAAATACTATATCCCCACTACGGGGTTCTTGATCAATAATAGATGATATATTTGTTAATACTTTAGATCCTTCAAAGGATCTTATCTCACCTTCTGCAATGATAACACTTTCCCCTTTGATTTGACGTCTGAATTGGACCTTTTGTTTGTCAGTTACTAAAATATCCGTCAAACGTTCAACTATTATTGAATCGTTTAATTTATAGCTAACAGCTCCTAATAGTAGATATTCCTTTGATTGGAGAGAACTTTTTTGCCCTCGAATCGCTAATGTCCTTAGTTCTTCAATAATATCATTTAATTCCTGATTATCTTGGATTTGATCTTCTAATATAGTTTTGTCTTCTTCTGTTAAGTTTTCTGAACCTGACATGTATTTTATAACCCTAAGAATATCATTAACAGAATCATTGTTATTAAAAGCTATTTCTTGTTTTGTTTTATTTTGTATGTAATCAATGAGGACTTGATAGTTATGTCCTATATTAGGAAGGATATTTTGAGCAATGTTTGTATTAAATAAAGTTCCTAGCTGGCTCATATTCTGTTGAAGTTCCTTATCATTATTATTTTCTATATTATCTTCAATTAACTTACTTATAGTGACATATTTGCTTGTTAAATCACTTAGTTGAATGGCATATTCTTCATAGTAATCAATACGTTCTTGATTATTTGTGATAACTGTTTCTAGCATGTTTAAGTTGTCTGATAATTCTTGGTTTTCCCTTTCTAAACTAGTTATCTGTATGGAAGAGTTTGCTAGTTCTGATTTCTGTACTTCTAACTGTGAGTTTTTTTGTTCCCAATCATTAGCTATTTCATTAGTTAATGATTTTCCCATAATAGGATCTGGAAAAAACTCTCTAATAAAATTGAGATAAGAATTAATCTTGTTACCATCAAGCTGTGCCGTTTTATAAGCTTCATTTAGCTTAGCTTGTTGGATTTCATCTTTTATCTCATTTAATTGAGTATGCGCCGTATTAATAGCATCAAAAGTGGTAATAACATCATTGAAAACTTTAGAGGCTTCTTGCTGTTGTCCTTTTGCTTTTAACTCTGTTGCCTCTGCTATCTTTTCATCCAGTGAATCTAGTAACAGGTTGTTCTGCGACCATGGTGAATCTTCAGTGTCCAAAAGCAAGGTAGATATAAGAGAAATCACAAATCTTTCTGTCTCTATTCTTTTTTTCAAGGAGGGTAATTTTTTTGTAGAAATATCATCTATAAGCGAAGTGAGAAGTAGCAAATCTTCATTTGCTTTGGTTTTGTTGCCAGTTTCAAGATCATATTTTATTTGTTGATAGGTTTGAATAAGTTGATCCGTGTACAAATCTTCTTGAAGTTTCGTCCCCATGAGTCTATCAAGTTCATCTGTTATTTGTTCATTTTCATTCTTAAGTGCTTCTGACTCTTCCTTAGTTCTATTAGTTTCTTCGATAAGTCTTTGCTGTTCCTGTTCTGCGCTTTCCAGGACATTCTCCAGTTGAAGTCTGGTGTTTTTCAGGTCTGTTTCTTTTTCTTCCAACTCTTGAGCGGCAGAAGCTTTAAAATTTTCAAGTGTTGTAGAAAGCTCTTGTTTTTTCTGTTGTTCCCATTCTTCCAGAAGTTTTGTTATTTCACTTTGAGCCATTCCCTGATCGATTAAGCGTTGCCGTTCTTCTTCCAGGGCTATTTCATATTGACTGCGTAATTCTTCCTCTTTCTCAGTAATCTGATTTTGCATATTGTTTAACAATGCTTCTTGTTGAGCATTAATGTTATTTAGTTCTGATTTGATTTTATTGATTTCACCTTGTTTTGCTTCTAGCTTTGCTTCTGATTCTTTAATTACTTCTGATATTAATTGTCCTTCTCCGGAAAAATAGGTGTTAGTTTCTAAGGTAATACTGTTCTCTTTCTGTGTGAAATATCTGCTTATTATGTAAAACGCTAAGGGGATGGTAATGAGTGCAATGATATTGACAAGCCATGGAAATATATTACCTTTATGAGTTCGTACCTCGAAAATTTCAGGAGTAATATGTATTTTGTTTTTTTGAGCAATTTGATCTATCTGATCAAAGATCTCGTCTTTGTCTTGTTGAGAAAAACCTTCTTCTTTGAGTCGCTCTTCCTCGGTCTTTAAGTCTTGAATTTCCAAAAAACACCTTCTACTAATTAATTCTATTGAATATCTCTTTAAGAGCAACTTTTATCTGTCGATTCTTAATAAAGATGAAAGTAAGAAGTAAGATTATTTTAATTGTTTTGCCTTTGATTGTCTCTACGTTATCTATTGCTGGTTTCTCATCATCATTTGCAGCTCAAAATGCAATAACCAGAATAGCAGTAGATTTTTTAGGATTTAAAGCAAAGGAACTTAAAAAGTACGCTGATAATCAGTGGGATCTTCTCGTTAGCAATAGATTAATTGATAGACCCCAATACCTCGAAATATCTAAAAAGGCAATTGCTTCCTATGCCTCTACACTCGTGAGAAGTGATACAGAGAGAATAATAGCTATCCATCCTGATTTGGGTATTGTTTTTGATACTTCTAATGAACCTTTATCCTCAGAAGATATAAGTACATTAAGAGAAAGTCTTACAAGTAAGAAGGAAGGTTGGACCATAATGTCTTTGTCTAATGAAGATAGAGTTGGACAAGCTTTCTTTTTTGCTCCCTTCAATTGGTGGGTGTATATTTCGGAGGCGAGAAATGTTTTTTACCAAGAGGTCTCTAATATCTTAAAACAGACGTTGATTATCATGGGAATTGCTGCCTGTATTGCGATCATAATGTTAATGATATTTGTGCAGATAATTATTAATCCCCTTGGTAAAGTCGTTAAGTCCATGAAAGAAATAATAACTCATAATGACTTAAATCAGAGGGTTCCAGTTCAGTTCAATGATGAAGTGGGGGAACTGGCAGGGACGTTCAATGTTATGATTCAGGAACTTGATAAGGCCTATAGTCAAATAAAGAATTTTGCTTTTCAATCAGTGTTAGCTGAAAAAAGAGAAAAGAAGATTAGGAATATATTTCAGAAGTATGTACCTAAAGATGTCATAGATAAGGTGTTTATAAACCCTGAGGCTATGTTAGTCGGTGACAAACGACGTTTAGCGATTTTTTTCTCAGATATAAGATCATTTACAACCATAAGTGAAGGGCTAACTCCTGAAGAGTTAGTTCAAACCTTAAATAGATATTTTTCCATTATGGTAGATATCATTGTGTCTGAGGGAGGGATTGTTGATAAATATATTGGTGATGCCATCATGGCTTTTTATGGCGCTCCCATAAAAGGTGATAATGATGCTTTATCAGCTGTTAATGCGGCTTTGGGAATGATTGATGCTATACAAATTTTTAATGAAAAGCAAAGAGAACAGAATCAACCTGAATTTAACACAGGAATAGGAATTAACTATGGATTAGTCACTGTCGGTAACATTGGTAGTGATAAAAAGATGGATTATACGGTTATAGGGGATGAAGTTAATCTGGCATCACGTTTAGAAGGACTAACCAAAAAATACGGACAGAAGTTGATTTTTAGTGAAGCTGTTTATCGCCGTGTAAAGTCTGAATATCCCTGTCGACTAGTTGATAAGGTTGTTGTTAAAGGCAAGACTACGGGGGAAAATATTTACACAGCGAAAAGGGTCTTAACTGCTGAAGAGGAAAAAATATGGAACCATCATCATGCAGGACTATCATTTTACTATGCAAAAGATTTTAAAAACGCCCTGAAATATTTCGATAGAATATTAATATTTGATCCTGATGATGTTATTGCAAAAATATACAAAGAGCGAAGCAAAATTTATATAGCCACTCCACCTGATGAAGGTTGGGTAGGACTAGAAGTTTTAAAAGAAAAGTAGTTATTCCATGTTTAGAGCAATTAAATAATTTAATCCAGAAAATGCTAATAGGGCCAGACTGGTTATCGATATATCCCTTGATGTCTTATAGTCTTGATAAGCTGAATCTCTTACATTCTCAGTGTTGCCATTATCAGAGTATACGGAATAATTCTCTTCAGAGATGATATCAAATAAGATAGTACTTCCCAATGCTACTGTTCCTGTTATTAATGATACTTTTCTTAATAGTCTTGAAATCTTTAAGTTTCTTATTCTATTAGTTTCATCAATATAAAGTTGTTCAATTGCATCCCTATTTGTGTTGGATGTTTTATGCTTTTCAAGACTTATAATATATAAACTTAAACTCGTATTTATTAGTTCCTGGTTATTACTATCTGATAATGACTCCATCCATTCTTTTATATCCTCCAGTTCTGAGGATGATATGGACTCATTATTGAGAACCATATTTTCTATTCCTGAATCTTGAGCCCAGGGAGATAGGACAAATATTGGAAATAGCATGATTAAGAATATGCTCTTCACTTTAATGCCTCGATAATATTTTTAATATCTTCTTTTGAATAAATTGGATCAATGTAAGTAATCTTGTTTAAGTATTCGATTCCTTTTGATACATTTCCTTTTACAATAGATATATCAGCTAAAGTCTTTAGTGTTTTATCATACACATCCGGATGAGGATAATTCGTTAGTATAAGTAACAGTTCTTCCTCGCTTATATCTGTTTTCCCCATAATAAGATGGAGCTTTGCAAGTTTGTAAAAAATAATGGGATATATACTTTTGTCCTTATTTAATTGCAAAATATCCAGATAAGTTTTCTCAGCATCGATGAATAACCCTTGTTGCAGATATATTTCTCCTTTATCAAATTCTAATTGATCATTATAGCTTTCGTTATCAATCTCCTGAATTGAACTGTAAAAGTTTCTTTCATAATCATTTCTTTTTTTGTGAAGAATTAAATTGGATAGAAATAAAGTGAGTGAAGCTCCTGATAAGGCCATAGTTGTACGTGATGGTGTTAACTCTTCCTGGGAGAACCAGGCAATTGTAGTAACAAAATAAAAAGGGATTGAAAAAATATTCATTAACAACATTTGGTTTTTATGGGGATACTGAGGTTGTATAAATCCATCCATGTTAGTTCTGTCTATAGAATATTCTCCTTCAGGTATTTTTAAATATTTTGAACTCTGGCTTTTACTTGAGTCTGGATTTTCTACAATTATATAATTAGATTCCAATGTTTTGTTTATTACAATGTTATTTTTATCCACTGAAAACTCTATGGATAATAATTTGTAGTCATCCTTTAAAAGAGATAGGGAATGTTTAGAATTGATAGGGAGCTTTATTAAGGCGGGAGTTTTTTGGGTAATAGCCTGATTGTTCACTATGATATGAGCATTTTGAGGTTCTGACACAATAAATACATTAGCCATGTCATTAGAGGATGTTTGACCCCAAAGGAGAACTGTGATCCATAAATAACTAATCATTATTAGGCTACGCTTCATAATTAAATTGTAAGTTTTCTTTTGCTTTAGTTGCAAGATGTTCCTTGACCAAGTTGAAAAACAACTCTACTTTTGCAATATGCGATTAAAATTACTGGATTACATCATAAGCCTGGTAGCTCTTAGTCTATCTTTGTATTTGATTGTTACAGGTATGCAAAGGATGGATAGCTTAAAGTTGGTTATCACTCAAGGTGATAACACTTGGGTTTATGCCCTAGATAAAGATTATGATGGTTATGTTGCAGGTCCTTTAGGTGATACCCATTTTGTTATAAAAAATGGATATGTAGATGTATTAGATTCTCCTTGTCTTAATAAATTATGCGTAACAACACCTCCCATTCATAAGAATAATCAATGGATTGCCTGCTTACCAAATGGGTTATTGTTTAGAGTTGTAGGTGAAGAAAGTAAGGAGGCTCCTATTGATGTCAATTCCTACTAAAAGGGATTTAATCCCCTTACTCGGGGCTATAAGTTTGTTCTTTGCCGCCATTGAGTTTTTGTTTCCCAAACCTCTTCCTTTTATGCGATTAGGTTTAGCTAATATTCCTATTATTCTGGCTTTAGATATATTTACTTTTCCTGAACTTCTCTTGTTATCCCTTATAAAAGTTGTAGGTCAGGGAGTTGTGAATGGGACATTGGCCAGTTATGTTTTTGTGTTTAGCTTATTAGGTACTTTTTCGAGTTTGTTTGTCATGTATACCCTTCATCGATTATTTTATCAAAAGTGGATTTCTCTAGTCGGTATTAGTATGGCTGGAGCCTTAACCAGTAATGCCATACAGCTTTTATTATCGATATTCTTTATTTTTGGACAAAATTCTCTTGTTATCCTACCTATTTTTATTACCGTCGGAACTGTGAGTGGGTTTTTGATGGGATTGTTTGCTCAAGAGTTTAGAAATAAATCTCAATGGTACAGGAAGATCTATGAAGCCCAAAGATAGGATAAGTAAACTATTAAATCCTAAAACAAGGTTCTGGGGTTTCATCCCCCTCATTATTCCTTTCAGTTTTCAAGACAATGTATTGTTGAAATTCATTGAAGTATTGATGTTGGCTTTTTTAGTTACCTTAGCAGGTAAAAAATTGAAATACTTATATTTTGTTATGATGGTAGGTTCGGTAACCTTCTTTCATCTCTTGACCCCTGCAGGACAGCTTCTTTATTCCTTAGGGCCTATAGATATTACTTTAGGTTCCCTAGTTATTGGAGTTGTAAAAGGTTTTACCATAATTGGGATGGTTTTTCTTAGTTTATCTGCTGTTCATAGAGATTTAACATTCCCTGGAAAGTTAGGTGCTTTGCTAGGGGAGACTTTTGTCTATCTGGAAGTTATTCTAGATAGAAAGAAGGAGATAACAAAAGGTAATTGGATTACAAAGATCGATCAGTTCCTTGAAGACCTTTATCCTCTTAATGCTACCAATGAAGTTGCAGAAAAAAGAACCAACACAATCCAAGGATTCTTATTGATTGGATTGTATTGGTTGGTTTTTGTAGGCCTATCTCTCTACCAGTTCAAATTCTGAATTCGTTATGAGCAGATGATGATTCGCGTGATAAGTAATTACTTTTTTATCTTTAGTGATAAAATAAGCTTCTACATCAGGATACTCTGCCAATAAGTCCTGACTTTGTTCAGGACCTAAGGCAAATAATGCTGTGGATAGTCCATCTGCTTCCATTGAAACCTTTGTCCGAACCGTAACTCCTGCTAGATTATTATCAATAGGATAACCTGTCTGGCTATCCATGATATGGTGATAGTGTTTACCATCTACTTCCAGGAATCTTTCATAGATACCACTGGTAACAATAGTTTGGTCTTGTGCTTCTAATCTCCCCATGGATTGACCTCGTGGAAGAAAGGGGTCTTGTATACCAATGATCCATGGTCTATCACCCTTTGCTCCCAGTACCATTATGTTGCCTCCGAAGTCAATGAGTGCACTATGGGCTCCCAGTTCTTTCAGCTCTTTATATACTACATCTGCCGCATAACCTTTAGCTATTCCACCTAGATCAATAACCATTCCTTTTTCTTGAAGAAACACAGTTTGATTGTTGTCATTAAGTACAACTTTTGTATAATCGACGAACTTTAGGGCCTCTTTGATTTCTTCGGGACTGGGAAGTCTCGGATTATCGGAGCTGATTCCCCATAATTCAATGACTGGTCCTAAAGTTGGATCAAAAGCCCCATGAGAATCCTTTGCCATTTGTAGGGACTTCTTTATTACTGCATAGGTATCATTAGATATATGGACAGCTTTTATTCCGGCCATCTGATTAATGAGGGCTACCTCACTACCATCTCTTGTGGTATGCATTCTGTTTTCGATGTCCTTCACCATATCCAGAGTATTTTCCAATTCAATTTGTGATACTCCATCAGCTGTGATAGTACATGTTGTTCCCAGTAACAATCGAGAGGCTGAAACTCCTCTTTGATCAGCGCAAGATAATAGAGAAATAATTATCCAAATTGAGATTAATACGATATTAGGTCGCAATTTCATTATATAAACCTCAGTGTGTTTTAAAATTTTGACATATGGTATATCAACAAGATAAACTGTGAAACAACTTAACAGGAGGAAATGATGAAAAAATCATTTTTGTTTATGATTGCCCTTAGTTTGATTACACTTCTTGCTTCATGTGGCAATGACTCTTCTACTACAGACTATCAAGATGGGTCTTATTCGGCTGTCTATGACGCTGCTGATCATAATGGATGGAAACCATTTCTTAACTTAACAATTAAGGATGGAAAAATTGCATCAGCTGACTTTGATTATGTTAATCAAGTTGGTGAATTGAAGTCCCAGGATCAAAACTATGCAGATATGATGGTTAAGATTACAAAAAAAGAGACAACACCAGCCAGCGCAAAATCAGCAATGGAAGAACAATTGATTAAAAAACAAGCTGGTCCCGTTGACGGTGTATCAGGAGCAACAAGTACCAAAGCTAATTTTAATGAACTATTATCCGCAATTCTTAAGAATGCTGAAGCTGGTAACACTGAGAATATTGTTATACCAATGAATGATACCTATACTGTCAGTGATGAAGCTGATGAACGTGGTTATACTGGAACTATTTCTGTAACTTATCAAAATGGTGAAATATCAAAAGTTGCCTATGATGAAGTGGATGCAGATAAAGTTGGTAAGCTAGGAAATGAAAGTTATAACTCCATGATGAAAGAACATTCAGGTGTTTCTTGGGAGGAGGCTCAAGCTCAGTTGATTAAACAATTAGAAACAACGGGATCTGTAGACACTGTTGATGCCGTATCTGGAGCAACAAGCTTATCTGAGCGATTTAAGGCTTTGGCTGCAAAAGCAATCTCCGCTAGGGGTTAATTTCTAATAAAAAAGGTTTACTTCTTCAAGGAGTAAGCCTTACCTCCTAGATCATATCTAATTAATTTACTATATTAATAAAAGTTTACTGAATCAAATACTGGCGAAGCTCTCTGTTAGGGAGCCGCCATGTTTATGGAGTCTAAGGTGAGGAATATAGTCATATTGGGTGGCGGCTACGGTGGAGTAGCAGCAGCAAAGAAATTATTAAAAGGTTTAAAAAAACAAGAAGCGACTCAGATCACATTGATCGATAGGAATCCCTTCCATACTTTAATGACCGAGCTCCACGAGGTGGCAGGAGGACGGGTTGAGGAAGATTCTATTAGAATCTCCTTAAAAAAAATCTTCGCCGGAACAGCTGTACATGTTGTAATAGATGAAATAGAGAACATAGATTTTGATCAAAAAGTTTTATCTGGTAGGGATAAAGAGTATAAGTATGATTATCTTGTAATGGGTGTTGGTGCAGAACCTGAGTTCTTTGGAGTTACAGGGGCACAAGATCATTCTTTTACTCTTTGGTCTTATAATGACGCAATCAAACTTCGTGAGCATATCGAAAATTGTTTTCTAGAAGCATCAAGAACATCTGATCTTATAAAGAGACAGCAATTATTGACCTTTGTTGTAGCAGGTGCAGGTTTCACAGGTGTAGAAATGCTTGGGGAATTACTGGAATGGAAAAAGAAACTATGCGGACAATACGATGTTAAGAGTGATGAAGTTAGGGTTATCTTAGTAGAAGCACAAAGGGAAATACTTCCTATGCTGCCTCGTAAGTTAAGAGATAAATCTGTTAAGTTTATTGAGAAAAAAGGAGGAGAAATCCTTCTAGATTCAGCAATAACAGAAGTAACGGCTGACGATATCAAAATAAGTGATTTATCTATTGCAACAAAAACATTAGTTTGGTCTTGTGGTGTAAAAGGCTCTGCATTCGCTGGTGAGCTTAAACCACTTCATGAAACAAAGAAAGAAAGCAGACAATGTCAGAATGTAGCAGAAGATGGAACTTGTTCTGATGACACTAACTTAAGATTTAATATACAGAAAAAGTGTCGTGTCATCACTAATGAGTACATGCAATCTGAAGCTTATGAAAACGTTTATATTATCGGTGATGTGACATGGCATCTGGAAGGACATAAAACACTTCCTCAAATCGTAGAAACAGCCCTTCAGACAGGTGAGTGTGCTGCTTCTAATATCATTGCAGACATTCAAGGTAAGGATAAAAAAGCTTTTAAGAGTAATTACCATGGATACATGGTCTCTATAGGAAGTAAGTATGCTGTAGCAAACTTAATGGGAATGATGATGAGCGGCTTTATGGCTATGGCCATGAAGCACATTGTTAATCTTCACTACCTTTGGAGTGTTACCGGTTTTAATGGTTGCTGGGAATATTTAATGGCCCGTTTCTTCGGTATTAAAGAAAGAAGATCTATGATTGGAGGCTTTGCTTCTAATAAGATTCACACTTTCTGGCTTTTCCCTTTACGAATGTTTGTTGGGGCTAAGTGGTTGATCGAAGGTATAATGAAAGTACAAGATGGATGGTTGTCTCCGGATAATATCTTTATAATGCCTGTAGATGGTGCGTCAGCCGCTTCTGAAGAAGTTGCTGAAACGGTTAATCAAGCAGCCCAGGCTGTACAGCCATTATTATCAGAGCCCTTCTTTCTCTATACCTGGTTCATGGATGCCATTGTAGCAAAGGCTCCTTTCTTATTCCAAGCTAGTGCTGTTTTTGCAGAAATCGGTATTGGACTTGCCCTTATTGGTGGACTATTCACCTTCTTAGCTGCTTTAGTTTCCATAGGTCTTGGATTGATGTTTACACTTGGTGCTATGGCTGGTGCTGAAATGCTATGGTACATGATGGCTGCTGTTGCCCTAATGGGAGGAGCAGGTAATTTTGCTGGATTAGATTATTGGGTTATGCCTTTCCTTGGAAAGTACTACAAAAAAATACCTTTCATTAAAAAGCATCATCTCTTTACGGGAGAATAATGTCGAGTTCTTTTTGGGCCTCTGTACCGGAACTTGAGGCCCTACACTCAAAAATAGACAGACGTCTTCAGCATATTTTGAAAAATGAGGAACATCAGGTCGCTTATTCGTTAAGCGACCTTTCTCGTAGAGGTAAAAGAATAAGGCCTCTATTGGTTATGTTATCAGCTGGTTGGGGTGAAACTGAGGAAGACTCCCTGCTTGATTTAGCATGTGCCATTGAAATACTTCATTTGGCTACCTTAGTGCATGATGACATAATCGATAATTCCAAATTGCGAAGAGGTTCACCTTCTTTATTTGCCTTAGCTGGTAAACGAAATGCTATATTGTTAGGAGATTATCTCCTGGCTTTGGCTGTGGAGTTGGTGGCAAAGACCACTTCTTTTGATAATGGTATTATTATTGCCACAGGTATTAAAGCTATAGCCTCTGGAGAAATCCAGCAAAATACAGATCGTTATAAGCTGATAATGAGTAAAAGACGGGCTATAAAGAAAATCATCCGTAAAACCGGGGCTTTGTTTATGCTTAGTTGTTATTCAGGTACAGTTAAAAGTGGTCAAGAAGCTGTCTTAGGTGAAAAGTTCCGTAGAATAGGCTATTCTTTAGGAGCAGCCTTCCAATTACAAGATGATTTGTTAGATTTGAATGGTGATCCCAAAAAAGTTGGCAAGCCTTTAGGTTGGGATCTTAAGAATGGATATTATACCTTGCCTGTTATATTAGCCTGCGAGGAAAGTACCTTCCTGGAAAGTACCCTTGCCAATGGTAAACCCAATTTTATACGAAGAAAAAGATTGTTAAGAGCTTATCAAAGCACCAATGCCTTATCTAAAACAAAGGACTTAACAACACATTATATGCAACGATCTATCAAGGATATTGATAGTCTACCTGATAATCCTAATAAAGATCTTCTCAAGAAGATGGTTCATCTTCTGTTAGTTCGGGATTATTAGCTTTCTTTCCTAAACCGATGAAGTAGGTTTCGAAAGATATCTTTCGTACTGCTTTCGGTTTAAGAATTTTAACTTTATCAAAGCTTTGTTGCATCCTTTCAAGGAGGATTTTTTCATCTCCTCCTTGGAAGACTTTTATGATTAAATTCCCCCCTGTTTCCAATAAAGCATCTCCTACTGATAATATTTGCTCATTTAAGCTATAGGACCTACCACAGTCGATGGTTCTGTTTCCTGTAGTGGAGGGGGCTGCATCTGAGATAATGACATGATAAGGTCCTTTTTCTCTCAATATATCCTGGTTTTCCTTATCAAAAACATCTCCTTGGAAGAAGTCGTAATTAGAGGGTGGTTGCTTTTTCAGATTTAAGGGTTTTAAATCAATGGCTGTTAATTTTCCCTGTCCTTTAAGTATCTTGAGAACATAGAGACTCCAGCTTCCTGGGGATGCTCCGATGTCGAGGACATGATCCTTAGGTTTGATTACTTTTATTTTTTGCTGAATTTCTTCCAGTTTATATACTGATCGGGCAGGATAGCCTTCTTTTTGTGCTTTTAGTGAATAAAAATCGAGAGTGTCCCTTTTGGCCATATCTTTTTCCTTGACTAATTTGATGAGTCTATAGAGACTCTAACCATGGATAAGTATAAGAGCAGATTACAAAAGATAGAAGCCTCAATTCAGAAGGTATTACCTGAAAAAGCAGATTTGGATTGGTTAGGTCTTGTCGCAGGGGAACATAATAAAGCTGTCCAACCGAAGCATTTAGATATATTGAATAAGCCAGCATTAGAATTGGTGAATAGAGGGGGAAAGCGTTGGCGTCCCCTTGTTGTTGTCCTTGCCAGTGAGATGGCTGGAAATGATTCTTTGGCTTATGACCTTTGTCCTGTCGTTGAGTTACCTCATAATGGTAGCTTAATCATTGATGATATTGAAGATAATTCTGAAGAAAGAAGGGGTAAACCTGCTGTTCACTTGATGTATGGTATAGATTTGTCTATTAATGCAGGAAATCATCTCTATTTTCTCCCTTCTTATGTATTAGAGAATTTAGATATATCTGCCGAGAAAAAACTCCTTCTTATGAAATATTATTTACAAGATTGTAGGCGTTTGCACTTTGGTCAAGGACTTGATATCCAGTGGCATAATAATAATCAGTACATTCCTCAAGTGGATGAGTATCTTCAAATGTGCCGATTCAAGACCGGAAGTCTGGCTCGGATGGCAGCCCAGCTGGGTTGGATTGTTGGTGGTGGCATCGAAGAAGACGCTTTGAAGTTGGGAGCCATCTGGGAAGATATTGGGGTAGGTTTTCAAATCCTGGACGATGTGAAAAACTTAACTACTGGTAATCCTGGGAAGAGAAGAGGAGACGATATTGTTGAGGGCAAGAAAAGCCTTCCTGTGATTCTTTATTTATCAGGTAATGATGTTAATCCTGAGTTTCTGAATTTAATGAATCAGGCTAAAGAAATAGGTCCTTCTGTGGAAGATAAGGTAATCTTTGATGCTATTGATATGATGGATAAGAATGGCTCAATCTCCCAAGCTGGGCTTATCGCTAAGGATATGTTATTCGATGCTAGGCAGAGGTTGATTGATGGATTTAAAGACTCTGAGGCTAAGGATTTATTGATTGGAGTGTTGCAAGGGTTCTTGGATAAGATGCTTAGTTAGTAATAAAAATATGAAGCTCCTGAGGTTTTTTACTTGCAATAAGAAACCCTTTGTCTGTCTGTACGAAGCTTCGAGGAGATTCCCATAAACCTTGATTTGCATATTGTGATACTAATGTATCAATGAATTTATTGCCACTCCAAATAGCTGTTGCAATCTCATCACCACTTGTAAGCATCCAGTATACTATTCCTTTGCTATAGTAGCAGTTTTGTGAGTATTTTGAGTTGGCATCTCTTGGGGTCCATATATCTGATATTGAGAATTGATTATTAATGTATTTAATAGCAAATAAGCTATCACTATAGAAGCTTGTGACAAAAATCGTCGAACTAGTTTTGTCAAATGCTAGATGATGAGCCCCATTTATATAATTATGGTTTGTAGTGTCTGTCGGCCAAAAATTCTTTACTTTAATTTCACTATTTGTGACATTGAATATATAAACTCGATCATCCTTCTTCGATACTCCACAGATTGTATTACTATCAAGATAGATCATTTCGTCTAGAGAAACTCCTAATGTGACCACCTTTAGATTTTGTCTGTTTAAATCGTAGGAATACAGTCCTGATTCAAATGATAATATGAGTATATCCGAATATTTTATCATTGATTTAGCATTACCATATCCTGTCAAAGAAGTAACTTTTCTAAAGCTGATATTATCTTTTGAAAAGTATCCTTCAAAAATAGATCCAGTTCTATCTAAAACAAAAACACTTGTTTTATCATTGAGCAAACATATAGGCTTGTTTATTTTACTACCATCAATACTCTTAAATGAATTAATTGATTTTATTTCAAAATTGTCATAGGAAAAAAGAGATAGTGAATTGTTATCATAATTAGCAGATATATAAACATTGGGACTCAGTGATAATATTTGTCGTATCCCTTGGAGGGGCATTTCTTTAGTGCTATTATAGCTACGTCTCCAATTGAAATCTGTGTTATTTATTACATTAATCTGAGATTCCCAAAAACCACCCAGATATTGACTTTGACTGAATAACAAACTCAAATTATAAGTACCACTGATAGTAGGCAGCATGGGAATAGGAGAATGGCTTACTTCTTGATTATTGATATACCAAATGCATGAGTAATCCTCTGGTAAATTAATACTAGGTATATTTTCAGAACAGTAAGGTGTCCAAAAACTTTGTAATTCTGACAAGCTTTCTACTCTATAATTTTTAATCGCATATGAAAGAGATGGGTCTTTATTTTTATGGTCTTCATCTAAATGAATGTATTCGATTTGTGTAATTAAATTAGGAAAAATCAAAACACTATCATTAATTTGATTGATTAAAGTTCCTTCTTTATAGATATCTACTGTAGCAAAATAAATCCCTTGCTGTATTTTATCATTTATATTAATTTTGCTACTATCTATTTTGTTTGTCCATGATTGAGTGAAGGTGCTATTTCTTAATGTGAAAATAACTTTATCTGCCATTATATTATCTGTCTTTAATATAAAAGAGAAGTTACCTGGTCCTTCTAGAGGATATAGTTGGATAACTTTCTCGGTATTTTCATTAAATTCAAAGGTTTCTGTACCTTTGTAGATTTCGATATCTTTTTCATTAATGGCAGAGATAATAATGGTTATTGGTCCAAAGTCGATATCTAATTGAAGCCCAGAAGGTTCAATAATCTGATCAAATTCAACATTATTATTTCTTTGAATAGTAATATGTAAATGGTCAATTATTAAATCACCTTTATCAGGTAAGTAGCTTCGTGTTATGTTTTGATCAGTTTTAAAGGTAAGTGATAATTGTCCTGATTTATCAGGAGGTTCATTAGTTGGTATTAAATTACAGGATGATAATATTATTAGTAGTAATAGTACGATTAACATTTTAGCTCCTAGTACTTATGGAACTAAAATTTTGAATGAAATGATTTAATATTTTTAGAAATATTAAAGTTAAACTCCTCTTAATTAAACCATTTGCACAATCACTAATTTGTTTCCACGATCAAAAATTTAACATGCTGTTCTTTATTCCCACTAACTACCAAACCTTTTGTTTTCAAGCTCAAGAAAAATAATTTAGAAACCTTCAAAAATGATTTAGGAATAATAAATACGTAGAATACCTGGGTTGAGAAAAGATTCTAAAATTACAATAACCACAAAGAGTCCATTAATGAATCATTGTATAGATATCTTTATTAGGAGATATGCAAGATTTTTAAAGTCCCGAGACAATTTTTTAATTATCGAACCCGGATAACAGCAGAGCGCAAGAGAGATACGATGATTGAAGAAGAACCGGCCGTGGGCTGGAGAATGATAACAGCTATTTCAAGACAAAGTTTTAACAGTAAGCTAAATAGAAAATAAGTTCACAGAATCATTAAGTTGAACAATTGGCAGTTAAATAAGAAAAGTAAATGTCTCAGACCCTGTGTACAAGTTTAGGTCATTTAACTGTATTTATAGATTGCTGTCATCGAAGCATTATCTACGGGAGACTATCTAGTTCTTCAAAAGCAGATTACCTAATTCCAAGATCAGATAATGGTTTAGTTTTTGGGGCAAAGAATTTTCTTGATGTTATGCGTAGATTTACCATCAGTAAAAAATGTATTACGCCAGACACTGTTTATCAGAATGTTATGATTAAATGCATCGTTTGAACACTTAAGGAGAATTGTTTTTGACTTAACGATTTAAGGATCAAGATGATGTTTTTGAGAGGATATTTAAGTTCGATGGTATATTGGAAAAGATTAGAAGTATAAGGGTCCAAAAACCAGGGAACATATACAATATGGTCTGAAAAATAAATATTAGAAAATCAAAGTTTGGTAATGGAAAAAAGTATTTCTAATAAGCAAATAAGAAGAACATCAACAATTAACACAGAACACAAATCATAGGGGCTATGTTATTTGACTCTCACTCCCTATATATTTCGATCCACTGTAGAAATAATATTTCCCAAGCAGTCCTCAATAAGCAAAGAACTCCTTCACATACAAAAAATCCCCAGAGGAAAAGGTAAACCTCTAGGGATTAACTAATGTAAGTAAAGGTTATGATGGTAACTAAAAGGACTCAACCATAAAGCTGCGTGTTTAAAGGTTGGTTAAGCCCCCTGTTACCAATGAAAATAAAAATCGGAGAAAAACTCTTATCTTCTAAGGTTATTACTAGTGATGAACTAGGGAATCAGAGCATAGGATAACATCCATAACAAAAAGAGTGAGTAAAACAAATAAAACATACCATTAAACCCATGCTCTTCATCCTTAGCTTTGTAATAACACATACATAAGACAAACCTCTGAACTGCTCAAAGGTTATAAATAAAAAGAATAAAAAATATTAGATTCTTGTTAGATTTGTTCAAATCTGCTCATAGCTATTTCATATGACAAACATAGGACATTAACAAGCTCTTGGTAGATGTATAGACATCTAGACAAGAGGAGTCGGATGATTCTATGAAATCAAGTATCAAAGGCAAATTACCATTAGTACCACTAGGACTACTTGTCCTATTAATGTTATTTCCCCTGTATTGGCTTATTTCTTTGTCTTTGCGCCAATCTTCGGACATGGCCCATGCTTGGTCCTTACTTCCCCATTCCTTCACATTGCATCACTGGGAAGATTTATGGAAAGCCAGAGATTTTATCATTCCCTTAGGTAATAGTCTTTTCGTGGGATGGATCTCTTTGATGATTAGTATGATCGCTGGAACCTGTGGTGCCTATATCCTAGGTCGATCCCGATTCCGCCATTGGGTTCATCGTTCCTTTATTGCTTGGATCCTAACGGCGCGGATTCTTCCTCCCATCACTTTGGGAATACCCCTTTTTATTTTATTCAATAAAACCCACCTCTTGGGAACAAATATTCCTCTTATCCTGTCTCATAGTTTGATGAATCTACCTTTCATCATGTGGTTCCTTATCCCTGCTTTTAGAGGAATCCCTCAAGAATTAGAAGAAAGCGCTAAGATCGATGGAGCGGGAGATAGAAGGATATTTATCCAGATAGCTTTGCCTTTGATTGGTCCTTCCTTGGCGGCAGTGGCCATCTTTTCCTTTATGAATTCCTGGAATGAATATGCCTATGCGGTTGTTATGACCCAGAGTCCAGGTAAGTTCACCTTGCCATTACGTTTAGCCACCTTCAATTCGGAACAGGAAGTTATGAAGTGGGGATCCCTCGCAGCGGGTGGGAGTATGAGTTTATTACCTCTGTTGATCTTTGCCTTGGTCATGCAGAGATATTTGGTTTCCGGTTTAACAGCCGGTTCGGTTAAGTCCTAGGGATAATAACAGGAGGTGTCAGGAATCAATAACAAGTGAAAAGAATGAGATCACAATTATTAATCAATAGGAGTAATACCATGAAGAAAATCATACTAATATTAATAGCTCTCATGAGCTTTGCCTTTCTGTCTTGTAGTCAGAAAGAAGAAGGACCAGTTAAGATCGTCCTTGCCGGTAGAGGGGGCACCCATATTGATGCCATGAAATCAGTCCTCTCTGATTTCGAACAAAAGAATAATGTGACCGTAGAAATCCTGGCTTTAGAATCAGCGAATTTAAAACAAAAAATCGGATTGGATGCGGGTAATAAAACAGCAAGTTATGACCTTATAATGGCTGATGATCCTTGGATGCCAGAGTTCTGTGAAGCGGGATTATTCGCACCCCTTGAGGATTATGGAATCACAAAAGATCCAGATATTATTCCTGCGGCTATGTACTTAGGAACTTATCCATATAAAACAGGCAAGCTTTACGCTTTACCAGTGGTAGGAAATGTTCAATTATTTTTCTATAACCAATCCCTTTACAATCAGTTGGGCCTATCCTTACCCCAAAGTTGGGAGGAGGTCCTCAATAATGCAAAGGCTATTAAAGACCGTACTGGTAAGCCAGGTTATGCCATTAGGGGGCAACAAGGTAATCCTATCGTATCCGATTATCTTCCTGTTTTATGGGCTATGGGTGGTGAAGTTTTTAATAAGGATTGGACTTCCACTATTAATAGCACAGAAGGGCAAAAGGCTCTTGATTTCTATAAGGAGCTATTAGCTACTGGGGTAAATCTGGAAAAGAACGATCTTGTACAGGCCGTATCAAAAGGGGATGCTGGTATGTCTTTAGGTTGGCCTTCTTGGTATATAGCTGGAGCAGAAGCTAGTGCCGCCTATGGTCCTATCCCTAATAAATTCACCAATGCTAGTTCAGCTCAATCTACAGGAATGATTGGTAACTGGATGATGGGGATTACTGCTAATTCAGGACATAAAGCAGAAGCGGCGGCTTTTCTTAGTTACCTAACGTCCTCTGATGTTCAAAAGAAGATGGCTACCCAAGGAGGAATTCCCACTCGTAAAAGTGTGTATGAAGATTCGGCCTTAGTGGCCAAGTATCCCCATTATACAGCTCAATTAGCGGCTCTTGAGAATTCTGTAGCACGACCACGAACGCCAAAATGGTCGGAAGTGGAAGCCGCTTTAGGAGCGGAACTATCCGCAGCCATTGTAGGTACTAAAACCACCGAAGAAGCCCTAAGTGATGCTCAGGATGCTATTAATTCTATCATGAAATAATGACTCATAAGAAGGGGAGTGAGGGCCAAAGCAATCCTCCCCTGGGGCCTATAAGGAAGTTATGACAACCATACGAAACAAAAGCTTTTCTATCATAATGCTCATGCCCGCTTTGCTCTTGTTAGCTTTGCTAAGTGTATTCCCCTTGGTCTATACCTTGTATCAGAGCTTTCAGGATTTTTATTTACTAAAACCAAGGTCGACCCATTATATCGGTTGGGCTAATTACTTACAGGCCGTAACTGATCCTTATTTCGGACAATCTCTAGGGAATACTTTGATCTTTATGTTCAGCTCTACACTGGGAGAAATTCTCATAGGTCTCTTATTGGCTTTGGCCTTTGCTTCTGTGAAAAAAGGTCATAAAGCTCTAAGATTTCTTATTCTTCTCCCTAACTTACTCCCTCCTGTAACAGCCATACTTGTATGGCAGAATCTCCTCAGTTATCAAGGAGTTGTTAATAGGATGCTTCATCTAATAGGTCAAGAATCCTATAACTGGCTTGGACAGCCAGGAGCTGCCATGGGGAGTTTAGTATTTATTGATTTGTGGCAGTGGTCACCTTTTTGCTTTTTGATGATATACACCGCCTTATTGGCTATTCCAAAAAGCCAATATGAAGCGGCTGATTTAGAGGGGGCCCAAGGATGGCTGCGCTTTCGTTACATCCAATGGCCCCATATTAGGCCAACCATAGGTCTTCTTATCCTATTACGAAGTATCGATAGCTTTCGATTATTTGACAAAGTCAACATCCTGACGAAAGGAGGGCCTGCTAATACAACGGCCACTATTAGTCAGTTTATATTCCAAAAGGGAATAGAAAATATGCATCTTGGTTATGCCGCTGCTGTATCGGTCATCATGACGATACTTGTTCTGGGTCTATCCTTACCAGGTTGGCGGCTGGGACTAAAAGGGGAATCTTAATATGCCACTGAAGATAGACATTATTAATCCGGGATATGGATTATCAGTTGTTATTTGCTTGGAAAATAAGCATTACATTATTGATGGAGGCTCTGGTGATGAGGAATATATGAACAGTGTTCCTCACCGTATGGAACTCTCCCATTACCTAAATAAGCATAACATAGACGAAGTTGAGGGATGGATTATCACTCATCCCCACGAAGATCATATTGGGGCTGCTGCCACCCTTATGGAAGATATAAGAGTTAAGACTGTCTATATGAATACCTTCCTAGAAGGCTATGCACCTAAGGAGGTCGCTGGTTTTGGTTCTATACGACAAGGTATGGTTGATTTATCTCGTTTATGTTCTGTGTTACAAGCAAATAATATTCCCCATCATATTGTGAAAGATCTTCATACGATAGTTCTAGGAGATTGGTTTCTCCATCTTTTAACTCCCCATGAGTCAAAGGTGGAACCGATCCAGCTATTAATGAACAAGCTAGTACAAACACAGAGCTCTGAATCTGAGAATTCTCTTCTTGATCAAATTGATAAAGGTCTTAATGGAACATCCCTGGCAGTTCTCCTCTGTAAAGGGGAGGACAGTGTAGCTCTCTTTGGGGCGGATGCTTCTCCTGATATGTGGCCTTCCTATGCTTCTCTTATTAAGACTCCCCATCTTGTAACGGCTCCTCATCATGGGGATATCAGATATTATAAGGATTCCTATCTCGAAAGTATTATGATTCCCCATTTGGTCGTTATTGCCGATTCATTAGGAACTTTCGGCTTTCCCAGTCCTGATTTTCTTAAAGCTCAAAAGGGACGATGTAAGGAGTTTACCTTCCTGGAGCATGATCATAATACGGGATGTCTACTACGTTATAACTTTGATGATCAGGGAGTTGTGTTAGGAAAGGAATTCTTATGAATCTGGATAAGGTAAAGATTCACATGGAGGAATGGGCACAGTACATTATTCCCTATCAAGTGAAAATGCAGGCTCAATCCGGTTTTGATATCCATCATAAGGAACGTTATACGGATTACGTGACAGAGGTGGATCTTCATACAGAACAGTATCTATGTGAACAAATCCATAATTTATATCCTGATCATTCTATCTATGCAGAGGAGCAAGGTTTTTCTAAAGGAGATTCTGATTACAAGTGGATTATTGATCCCTTGGATGGAACCGCTAATTATATCCATAGACTTCTTTGGTATTCTGTCAGCGTATGCTTGGAATACAAGGAAGAACCTTTGGCGTCAATGGTTATTCAACCTAGTGAGGGAAGTATCTTTACTGCCTATAAAGGACAAGGGGCTTATCTCAACGGAGTTCCTCTTCAAGTCTCTAATGTGAATCATTGGGACAACGCCCTACTAGGAACGGGATTCCCCCTACTCAAGGGGCTGTCTTTAGGTCAGGCAAAACTTCTGGATATCTTTATGAAGAAATCCTCCGGTATTAGACGTCTAGGCAGTGCGGCTTTAGATCTTTGTTTAGTGGCCTCAGGACAATTGGATGGTTTTTGGGAGTTTGCCCTTAATCCTTGGGATTACAAAGGGGGCGCCTTAATAGTAACCGAAGCGGGAGGATTTTTGAGCCTTCGGGATACAGAAGATGGTCCCTGCCTCTGTGCTGGGAATCCCTTTCTTCACGAACATATGCTGAATTATATTGATAAGGAGTACACTTGAGTTCCCGCCGTGATCAAATCAAAAAGGATATCCTCCTCTCTCTTCAGTCAGGGAAATATCCTGACAATAAATTACCTTCTGAGCTGGAGATGGCTAAGCGATTTCAGGTAAGCCGAATGACTTATCGAACCATCGCCAAGGAATTGGCAGAGGAAGGACATTTGGTAGTGATCCACGGGGTTGGGACTTTCCTGTCCCAACCACTTCCTTCCATCCCGGGAAGTCTCGATCAATTAGAAAGCTTGGGATCTATGATACAGAATAGTGGTTTTAAAGAATCGGAAAGTATCAACTTGATCAGTTCCCTCTTTGCGAAGGAGGATATGGCCCGGAAGTTGGATATAGCCCTCGGATCAGAATTAGTCTATATGGAAAGGACTCGTTTGGCAGATGGTTCTTCCATTGCCTTCTCTCAGAACTACCTACCCAAGTCTTTGGTAGGAGATATCTTTGGGGAAGGCCAGTTTTCTGGTTCGTTATTATCCTACATAGAGAATAAAGCTCATATAAAGATTGTTTGTGCTGATACGGAGATCGCCCTACCGAATCCAGAACAGCAATCTAAGGCTTGTGAACATTTGGGAAAGGATACTGGGGTTTTTCTCTTAAAACAAATTCATTATGATGAGTTTAATCTTCCCATATTGTACTCTCATGACTATCTAAGGGAGGATGTGTTCCAGTTTCGTTTACGAAGGAGGCGATCATGAGTAATCAGCCCAAATGGCTCGACTATGCCCAAAGGCTTCAGGCTATAGCCCAAGCAGGTTTAGCTTATAGTCCTAATAAATATGATGTTGAAAGATTTGAAGAACTTCAGCGTATTAGTTATCAGATGATGAGTGAGCATAGTGATATTCCTTTTGAAAAGGTGGAAGCTCTCTTTGAGAGTGAAGCTGGCTATCCTACACCTAAAGTAGATGTCAGAGGTGCTGTGTTCCATGAAGGGAAAATTCTATTAGTTCAAGAGCAGGTAGATCAGTATTGGTCTTTACCCGGTGGCTGGGCTGATGTGTCCCATTCTGTCAAAGAGAATGTGATCAAAGAAGCCCAGGAAGAAGCGGGGGCTATCGTAGTTCCTAAGCGTATCATCGCTATTCAAGATCGAAAGCGCCATAATAAACCTGTGTATGTATACAGTATTTATAAGATATTTGTTCAATGTGACTTCATTGAAATGGCATTTGAAACCAATACTGAGACTATTACTGCTGATTTCTTTGGCCCTGATGAGCTACCTCCTTTGTCATTGACCAGGAACACTCCTGAACAAATCAAGATGTGTTTTGAAGCACTCCACTCAGATCATATAGAACCTTTTTTTGATTAGTCTTTTATGCTGTGTTGACAGATTGTAAAAATGGAAATATGGTATAAAACACAGAAAGGAGGATATTTGAGAATGAAACTAGCTGACTAGCTTAGTTAATGATTGTAAGCGGATCTTTAGGCTAAGCGCCCCCCAGAAGGGATAGATGAATAAACATCTAATGCTTTTGAAGGAGATCAATATGTCAGCCAGACAAATTCAAATATCCAATGTAACTTTCTCTTATCCTGACTCAGTTAAGCCAGTTTTATTAAATATTAATCTCACACTAACAGAAGGATGGACAGGACTTGTTGGTCCCAATGGTAGTGGAAAAACAACTTTTGTTCACCTTATTGGTGGGCAGCTTCCTTGTTCCAGAGGGAGCATCAACGGCCACGAACAGTATAAGATCCTTCTATGCTCTCAGGAAACGGATCAGCTTCCAGAAGGGGCAGAGGACTTTCTCTATGATCCAGTAGGTTCCGGTGGAAGATGGAGATCACTATTGGGAATCGGCTATGATTGGTTATATCGCTGGGACACACTAAGTCTGGGTGAGAAGAAACGATTCCAGTTGGGGATCTTAATGGCCCAAGATCCAGATGTCCTTATTCTTGATGAACCCTTTAATTATTTAGATAGGGAAGGCAGGGAGGAAATTTATCGGGCTCTTGAGTCCTATTCAGGTTTGGGGTTGCTAATCGCTCATGATCGTTATGCTTTAGATAGGATTTGTCAACAATGTCTCTACTTTGACGGGGGCCAGGTAAGTTTACGGTCTGGTAACTATAGTGAGAGCAGTGAACAAATGGCTATGGAAGCTGATAGTCATCGACAGCAGAGACAGAATTTTCGTGAACAATACAATCACCTTAATAAAGTAGCTAAACAAATGAAATCTCGAGAGACAGGGCGAAATCATAAGATGTCCAAAAAGGGCCTGTCCTCCAAGGATCATGATAACAAAGCCAAGATAGACGGTTATAGGTTACTTGGTAAGGATAAGAGAGCTAGCCAAAAAATAAAGCATCTAGAAGATCGCGCTGCGGCTATTAAAGATCAGTTGGAAGGAGATGCTTCCTTCAAGGATTTAGAGGATCGCCAGGCTTTCTTTAAACAAACTATTAGTAAAGGGGACTCCTTTATACAGCTGGAACCTGGGGAGTTACGCTTGAGTGATGATCTGGTCTTAACTTGGCCTGAGTTAAGCTGGGGACGGTCTGACAAAATTCATTTAGCTGGATCTAATGGTTCTGGTAAGACTAGTTTTCTTAAATATCTTGAATCTATTATCGAGTATTCAAAAGGATATTGGTTGCCTCAAGAGTTGTCATTAGAAGATAAGAATACCCTATTAGTGACTTTAAGAGCCTTAAGAAAGGATAAACAACAGGAGTTCCTGACTCTCTTATCCTATTGGGGCATTGAACCAGATTACTATCTGGCTAAGAAGGATTTTAGTCCTGGTGAATGGGTAAAAATACAATTATCCTTTGTCCTTAGTCAGGATATCTCTCTTTTGGTGATGGATGAGCCAACAAATCATTTAGACATAAAGGCTATTGAACACTTGGAAGAAGCGCTCCAAACCTATGGGGGAGCTCTTATGCTGGTAAGTCATGATGCGGAATTAGCCAGGGTAAGCACAAATAAGAAATGGATCATTGAAAAGATTTCCCCGGAAATATTTTCAATTAATAAGGAGATTCTATGATCGGGCCTCTCGTAAATAGCACAGCTATTTTTACAGGAGGAATAATAGGCTTTATACTCAAACCTATCATTCCCAAGCGAATAGCAGAAGGGTTGAGCCCCTCTTTTGCCCTCATTGCTTTATCTATTGGGGTAACTATGTTAATAAAAATGGAAACGGCTCCACCAGTTGTGATTGCCATTATCTTTGGCGTGGCTATTGGTGAGCTTCTCATGTTGGAGCAATGGGTTAATAAAAGTGCTCAATCTCTGCAAGGATTAACGGGGCGATTACTATCTTCTTCTAAAGAGAAGAATTCCCAAGGGGTAAGTATTGAGTTCTCACGACAGTACTCTGCTTTAATTGTTCTGTTTACCATGAGTGGAATGGGAATTCTTGGAGCTTTGACAGAAGGTCTCTCAGGGGATTATCAACTGCTAATTATTAAGTCCATACTGGATTTCTTTACAGCCATAATCTTCGCCATGACCTTTGGTATCTCTGTCAGCTTATTGTTTATTCCACAGTTGGCTTTTCAATCTTTGTTATATTTTCTTTCTAGCTTTATCATGCCCTATATGACAGGTCCCACCTATGCTAATTTCTCTGCTTGTGGAGGAGTTATTATGATAGGATTAGGATTGCGTATGGCCAAAATTAAGGATTTCCCTGTGGTTAACCAGTTACCGGCACTTCTTTTAGTTATACCTTTTACCAATTTATGGCTTATGTATTTTGGATAAACCATTAAGGTAGGAGATAGCCTTTTTTGACAGCATCATCAATCATAGCTTGGATCATTTCCCATAGTTCCTTTGAGCCTTCTCCTATGTGGGCATTTGTTTTGAGAACCATGTCTCGAGTGATTTTGTGCTCTTTCCAGGCTTTCCCCCCGGTCATGTAATTTTGAAGCATTGGTTGAATACGATCCAGGGAGGCAGCGAATCTACTTTCAGGGGTCTGCCTGTCTTCGAAGTCTTCCCACAACTCAATAAGTTCTTGTCCCATAGGATGGGGTAACAATCCAAAGATTCTTCTCGCGGCTTCAGCTTCTATTGCTTTTTGGGCTTTTCTGGCTTCCAGGTCATAGAGAAAGACATCCCCTGCATCGATTTCTACGATGTCATGGATAAGAACCATTTTGAGTACTTTTAGTAGGTCTATATGATCATTAGCAAAAGTTTGAAGGACCATAGCCATCATCGCTAGATGCCAGGCATGTTCTGCATCGTTTTCACGGCGAAGACTCTCTGATACGAGAGATTGGCGTTGTATGTTTTTGACCTTGTCGATTTCTTTGATAAACACAAATATTTGTTCTAATTGATTCATTCTGACCTGCCTTTGGTGACAATTTACGGGATAATCATTGACTGGTCAATGAATTGATGAGTAACTTATGATCATGTTTTTACAGAAAAAATTACCCTATAGTCGACATAATGTCGTCCTCTATTTGATTGGGATTAATGTGGTGGTCTTCTTTTTGACTTCCCTTTCAAGACAATTTCAATTGTCTATGGCTATGACTCCCATTGCAGTCATTGAATATGGTTATTATTGGCAGCTTGTGACTTATATGTTTACCCACGCGAGTTTCTCCCATATTTTGTTCAACATGCTGGCTTTGTTTATCTTTGGGCAACATTTGGAAGAACGTCTAGGGAGCTGGGAATTCCTTCTTTATTATATGTTTGTAGGAATTCTTGTAGGTCTGATAAGCTTGGCATTTTATTGGTATACAGGATCTCCTCAGGTATCTTTACTGGGAGCGAGTGGTGCTATCTATGGTGTCATGCTAGGCTTTGCTACTTTCTATCCTACAGCAAGGATTTTTATATGGGGTCTTATTCCTGTGAGAGCTCCTATTTTGGTATTGGGATATACAGTTATAGAAGTGTATAGTCAGTTGGCCTCTTATAATTCCAATGTGGCTCACTTTAGTCACTTAGCTGGTTTTCTTTTTGCCTACCTATACTTCCTGGTTCGATTAAGAATTAATCCCATAGATCGTTTCTTCCCTCCCAAAAGATACCGATAATAGGGGTGTGAAACGATTTCTTATTCTGTTTTTTTTACTGATTACAACCTTATCCTATGGAGTAGATGAATACCTGACAGGTGTCATCTACTTTCCTTTAGGACCTCGTAATCCTGATGAATTGGAAGAACCACCTGTTGATGAAGAAGTCTTTCGTCGTATATTGGAGGAAGCTCGGTATATCTTTTCTGGGATGATTTATGGATACCATTTTACTTACACCCCAAGTGACAAAAATCGTCAGATTAAGGAATATTATGAGATTGAGCCGATTAAGCAAATTCCCTGGGGGGATAAACGACTAAAGATACGAAGCAGTAGAAGAGTGGATAGGAACTTGTATATAACTGTAGAGTATTATCTGAATCAAGCCCAGATCATAAATCGACAACACTGGAACTCCGCTAATATTCCTACTGCAGGTGGATTTGGTTCTGCTAATTACTTCCTTGGCTGGGAAAGCCGGTTTAAGTCCATTGATAACGGTATCAAAGAAGCTATCCGTAATTATCTACGTCCAAGAGAATTCAATAAACCTCGGGAAATAACAGGAGAAGCTCTTCTTATTGATGTTCCTTCCTTTACTGTAGAATCAGGTAAGATACATGCCAATGTGAGAGTCCACCTGAATATAACTGAAATTGTTCCGTATAAAAGTTTTTAACTATTAACCTGGAGGCCAGGATAGTTGTCGTTTTCCAAGAATATGAGCATGAACATAATCAACTGTCTGTCCTCCCCATTCTCCTGTATTAAATACAACTCGATAACCTTCTGCCAATTCCAAAGTTTGTATTGTCTTTTTAATACCCTTTAGATATCCGTTGACAACTTCTTGTGAGAGGTCTGCTAATTCCTCAATGTTTCGTGCCTTCGTCTTAGGTATAACAAGTACATGTACGGGGGCTTGGGGACTGATGTCTTTAAAGGCAAAACTATATTCGTCTTCATAAACTTTATCTGAAGGAATATCACCTTTTAGGATTTTTTCAAATAGAGTCATAGTTGCTCCTTTTGTTCTAGGTTATAGGCTATAAGTTTCCTTGGCAAGCTCAGTTTTTTGAGGATTTATAGCTTGATCTTATCAGTTTTTGAGGAGACAATGCTTTTCATTATGAGCTTATTGAATAACCGATTATGCCGCACTTTTATTATTGAAGATAAGGGTGACTATGAAGATCGACTAGCCATTGTGGGAAAGTTACGATTTACTTTGGAACAGTTAGCTGGAGGTCATATACCTCACAATCAATATACTTCTGAAAATATAAGAGGTTTAGTTGATAGCCTCCTTAATCTACAAAGGTCATCACAAGGGGCTCTTCCCGGGGGCAGTTGGGCTGTTGCGGAACCATTTGACTCTTTACCTGCTGATGAGTTTATGGATATGGTGGTCTTTCCTACTGTGTTAGGAATAGCTCTTCTCTCCCGTCTATTAAATAAACAGATGATAGAACGAACTTATAAAGTAATAGAGGCTCTTAAAGCCGCCTTTCAGTTTCTTCTTTCTTTTCCTTTTGGGGGAGAGGGAATGGACCGGATCTATCAACAAAACGAAATAATCTTACTCTTTGGTTTAGGAAAGGTTCCTGAACTCTTACATGAAGATTCCTCTTTAAGTCCTGATTTCTATGCTCTTCTTATGAACGCTAAGGCGAGTATTCAAAAGCGGATAGAACAGGATGACCTCAAAGGAAGCTTTGGTGAAGACTATTCCCAGGGGTATCAGTTAGCTTTGGTTGCCCTAAGAGGGCTTTAAGTGTATTGACAGAATGAGGTTACTTAATATAATGAATTCAATTATGGGAAGCAGAATCTTTTTTACAGGTTTATTTTTCTTTTTTAGCTTTACCGGAATCACAGGATTCGGGGTTTCCCATAGATAATTAGTCTAAGGCAAATCAGCGGATCCTGATGAAGGGGTCCGCTTTTTTTTTGTATTTCTCCTCTCAGGGGAACTGTGCCGCAGAAAAGGATGAAGGAGCAAAGGATGCTGGATAAATTACAAGAAGTCCTTAATGAGTTTGAACAATCCCTTGATTCAGTCAATAGTCTGCCAGATATGGCTCAATTTAAGTCTGAATACCTTGGTAAAAAGGGTAAGCTCAAAGGCCTTATGTCAGGGATGAAAGACCTGTCAGTTGAAGAGAAAAAGAGCTTTGGAGCTAAAGCTAATGAAGTTAAGCAGACTATGGAAGAAGCCATAGGAAAGCGAAGTCAGCAGATCGAGCTAAGTGAAATCAATGCCAAGTTGGAAAAAAACTGGCAGGATATCAGTTGGCTTGAACGTGTTAAGGATAAAGGTCAACAGTCCGCTGGTCTCCATCCTCTAACAAAAATAACAAGAGATCTGGAAGATATTTTCCTGTCTATGGGTTTTGATATCCTGGATGGGCCTCATATAGAAACGGAGTTCTATAACTTTGAAGCTTTGAATGTTCCTGCTAATCACCCTGCCAGGGACTTGCAGGATACGTTCTGGTTTAATGATATGAAGCACTTATTAAGAACACAAACTTCCAATATTCAGATTAGGGGTATGGAGCAGAAGAAAAATCCTCCCTTTAAATTTGTTGCTCCAGGGAAAGTCTTCCGTTCAGAATCTCTGGATGCCAGTCATGAAGCGGCTTTCCATCAGTTTGAAGGTATGATGATTGGTGAAGATATCTCCGTATCTCATATGATCCACTTTCTAAGAACTTTACTTAGGGAAGTCTTTAAGAAGGATATTAATGTTCGTCTTCGTCCTGGATACTTCCCTTTCGTAGAACCGGGCTTTGAATTAGATTATGAATGTCTTCTCTGTGGTGGCAAAGGTTGTTCTGTCTGTAAACAAGTTGGTTGGGTAGAAGCTTTGGGTTGTGGGATGGTTCATCCAAATGTGTTAAAAGCAGGAGGAATTGATCCCCATAAGTGGAATGGGTTTGCCTGGGGGCTCGGTGTGGACCGTCTTGTCATGATGCGATATCACATTGATGATGTACGCCACCTTCACCAAGGGGACCTTCGGTTCTCAGAACAGTTCAAAGCATATTAATCAGGTTAGGAGTTGATAAAATGAAGATTAGTTTAGATTGGATCAAAGAATTCACCCCTCTTCCTGATTTAACACCGGAAGAATTGGGTGTCAAATTTACTTTATCCACTTGTGAAGTAGAGGGTGTAGAAGAGACAAATGCCCACTTAGCAAAAGTAACCGTGGCCCAAATTACCAAGATAGAACCACATCCTGAAGCGGATAAGTTAAATTTAGTTAGCTTTAAATGTCAGGACGGAGAAAAAAGAGTTGTTTGTGGGGCTCCTAATGTCGCTGTTGGATTGAAAGTTCCTTTTGCTCCTATAGGTACCACCCTTCCTGGAGGATTCACTTTAGAGCCTAAAAAGATTAGGGGAATCTTAAGTGAAGGAATGCTTTGTGCAGAAGATGAATTAGGCTTAGGTGAGGGGCATGAAGGTCTTCTCATTCTTAATGATGAAGCTTCTATTGGTCAGACAATGTCAGAATATCTGGAATTACAGTCAGATATCCTTCTTGATATAGATAATAAATCCATTACCCATCGACCTGATCTGTGGGGACATTATGGAATGGCTAGAGAATTCTCTGCTGTCTTTGGTAATCCCTTGAAGAAAGCTTTTAGCTCGGAATGGGAAGCAAAAATGAAGTCTCATTTTACTTCTGATGTAAATCCCGTCTCTGTTTCTGTTAAAGAAGGTACAGCTTGCGTAGGATATTATGGATTGAGTATGGAAAATGTGACAGTCAAAGACAGTCCAAAATGGATACAACAGCGATTAATATCCTGTGGTTTACGTCCTATTAGCAACATTGTTGACATCAGTAATTATGTCATGCTTGAACTTGGTCAGCCTAATCATATTTTTGATAGGGATACGATCCGGGGAGGACAAATTATTGTTCGCAAAATGGGTGAGGATACAAAATTTACGACATTGGATGATATGGAACGGGATATCATTGCGGACGATACCATGGTTTGTGATGCAGAGGGTCCCTCCGTTATTGGAGGTATTATGGGTGGATTAACAAGCAGTGTTAAACCAACCACTTCCCGTATCTTTATTGAAGCAGCGAATTGGGTTGATGTACGAATCAGACATACTTCTACCCGTTTAGGTCTTCGCACTGATTCCAGTCAACGTTACGAAAAATCTCTTGATACAAATCAATTAGAACGTACCGTCTTGAGAGTGATGGAATTAGTTCTTGAAAGCTGTCCCGAAGCCAAGGTTGTCGGTCAGATTGTCTCTGATGGTGTTATAAAGACACCTGAATTGAAGATTGAACTATCCCCTAAGAGGGTTAACTCTGTATTAGGGACAGACTTAAATAGTCAGGAGATAGCAAAGAATCTAGAATCTCTTGAGTTTGAAGTTACTACAGAAGGGGAAAATCTGATGGTAACTGTTCCAAGCTTTAGGGCCACAAAGGATGTGCAAGTTGATGCAGACCTTATTGAAGAAGTAGGCCGTATCCATGGATTTGACAAGCTTCAACCTAAAGCTCCTTTTAATGAAGTAACGGCTATTGAATTATCCCCTGCCAAAAAGATGGCCAGACGGATCCAGGACTTCCTTATATTAAGAGGTCGTGCTTTAGAGATCTATACTTATCCTATCGTGGGACCCAAGCTCCTTAAAAATGCAGATTGGCATGTCCTCAATGAAGAATTGATCTTAGCGAATGCTTTAAGTCCTGAATTAGATAGGATGCGTCCTTCCTTAGTTCCTTCCTTATTAGAAAAAGCGGCTTTAAATCAAAAGAACTATTCTTCTTTCCGTTTGTTTGAATTAGGCCGATCTTATTGGAGTGATCCAAAGAACTTTAGTAATGAAAGACATCAGTTGGGTGTCGTTTATTATTCGAAAAGTGAATCGCCTTTTATGGAAATGCTTAATCTTTTTGATGATCTTCTTAACTTTATGGGAGTGAATGCCCAGATTTCTGAAGCTAAACCCAAATTCCCTAATCCCCACGTTCCGTCTGATTGGATGGGTAAGCATCCTAGGGAATTTCTAGATATTAGGGTGATGGGTAAGACAGCAGGATTTATTGGAACCATCCATCCTCTTATGACCCGTAATTTTAAGATCAAGGGTAATCTTGTGATGGCATTATTAGATGTAACAGATTTTATGGATCAACCTTTAAAAGATAAAACAAAATATCAACCATTACCAAAGTATCAAGGTTCTACTTTTGACTGTACTGTTTTGGCTTCTGATCATACTCCCGTAGCGGATGTATTGTCTGCTGCTAAGAAATTACGACTTAAAGAAATGGTAGATATAAAGATTTATGATGTCTATATACCTGAAGAAGGTGGTCGTTGTATTACCTTGAGAGCCAGCTTTTTAGATAGAGAAGGAACGTTAACTCATGATTTCTTGCATAAAGCAGAACAAGATCTTATCGCTACCTTAGATAAAGCAGGATTCCCTCTTAAGCAATAGATGACTATGAGGAAAGGACTTGCAAGTCCTTTCCTGCTTATTTAATATTTCCCGGTGGTGGTTTTTAAATTTTGAATGTCAAAAATGTAAAAATAGTTTTAATAGTTGCACTAATACTAACTTTCTCAATATCCTGTAGCTCCATTCCTGATTCTGCCTCTAATTCTGTTGATGAAGATCATATAACTAAATATCCTATCTATGTAGCCCATGGTTTATTTGAGCGTTATGATATTCCCTATCCCAATTTTACTGTACGTATAACAAAATATCTTAAAAAGAATGGATATGAAGTTTTTTATGCCGACACAGATTCTTTCGGTACTATTGAAGATAACGCGGCTAAAATGAAGGCACAAATCCTCGCTTTTCTTATAGACCATCCTCAATATGATAAAGTTAATGTCATTGCCTATTCCAAAGGTGGCTTAGAAACACGATACGCCATCTCACAATTGGGTATGGATAGCCACATTGCCACTCTGACAATGATCTGTACTCCTAATAGAGGGGCGAGTTCTGCAGAGTTTTTATTAACCCATTGGCTCTTCTATAATACCGCTTTTGAACTTCTTGTTAATGCAGGTGGGCGTGCTATTGGCGATACTAACCCTAATTATAAAGAAGTCATTCGTTCTATGACGAGAAAGGCTATGATCCAGTTTAATCGTGATAATCCTGACTCGCCAAAAGTAAAATATTATTCATTTGGGGCAGATATGACTGACCATTACTTCCATATACCTCTGAAGTTTTTTTGGAAAGTTATTTTAGACAGGGAGGGGCCTAATGATGGAGTTGTCTCTATCTATTCCTCTAAGTGGGGTACATATTTGGGAACAGTAAATGATTTAATGCATACTAAGAAGGGAATAACCCATATTGATGTTGTAGGATTAGGTTTGTTAGCGAACAGGGAATTTGACGCAGATTTATTCATCTTAAAAATTGTTAGGTTCTTATACGAAGAAGGATATTAATATGTGATGTCCTGTAGTCAGCCATTTATATTATTAGTATTCTTTTATTAAGGAGAGATAAAATGTTAGAACTAGGACAACAAGCCCCGGATTTTGAATTATCCAATCAAAACGGGACCTTGATTAAGTTAAGTGAGTATAAAGGAAAAAAGGTCGTTCTATATTTCTACCCAAAAGATAATACTCCCGGTTGTACAAAAGAGGCCTGTTCCCTAAGAGCTGGATATGAAGCTATAAGTCAAACAGGAACGGTTATATTGGGAGTTAGTCCTGATTCAACTACTAGTCATCAGAAATTCATAGACAAATTTGATCTTCCTTTTGATCTTTTGTCTGATCCAGACCACAAAGTAATGGAGCAATACGATGCCTGGGGTGAGAAAAATATGTATGGAAAGGTTGTTGTTGGAGTAAAGCGGTCCACTTTCTTGATTGATGAAGAAGGAAAAATCTTTAAAATATTTAAGAAAGTAAAAACCGCTTCTCATAATGAAGAGATACTTCCCTTCCTTTAAAAGGAAAGGGAAGCAGTCATATCTATTTCAGGATCAATAGTAGAATCCAGTAGGGATATACCTCCACTTAAACGGAAGAGGAAGCTTTTTGTAAAACCAGGGTAAATTACAAATTCCGTACCAGCACCCATTTTGAAGTCGTTCTTTTCTATTGTTTTATCATCTTCCCAGGCTATTCCCATATCTATGAAGGGAATAGCCTGTAATTCCCAACCTCGAGGTTCAATGAGTTTAATGGCTAAGTTATTTTGTAAAAACAAACCTTGATTTCCTGTCATCCTATTGTCTGCTACACCTCTCACCTTATCACCTACACTGTATTTGGGATGACCAAAGGTATAAAATGTTTCAAAGCTAGTACTGTAACCTAAGAATTTCCAAGGTTTGTAATAACGTGCTGATGTTGTTAAATTTATGTCTACATCATCTGCATCAGATGAAATGGCATAGGCATTACCTAAAGCAAATGAGTATCCTTCTTTAAAGTTGCCCATCCAATTTACTTTATTGTAATTGAGAGAATGATCAAATCCAAAGTCCAAGGAATTGTTTCCTTTCACTGAATCATTGACATCTTTTTCAATATCATAATTAAAATTTCGTGTGATACTAATTGAAGGCCCCCAGGAAAATCTTCCTGGTAAATCAAAACTAGTTCCAATAGCTGCATCTACTGAGTAATAAGAGAACTTGATATCCAGTTCATCCGGATTATTTTCATTTGCTGATTCTTCAGTGGAATAATCTATTCCTGTAGACACTGACCATGTTGTGGATCCTATACGGATATCAGATAATGTGAATGTTGAATACCAGTTTCTCGGTTCATTAATATTAAATAAACTATCAGTTATATTATCACCAGGATACCAGTTGTATTTTCCTTCAATTTTACTATTCATCAAAGTACCTAATACATTACTGTAGTATATTTTATAGGATACTTTGAATCCTTCATTGGAGTTATAAAGGGGTACAGCAATAGGTATTAAGTTCCAAGTATCATCAAGATTTACATCGATATCCACTGTGTGATCACTATTAATTCGATGAAAAATTTCTACTGAATCATATAACCTGAGATTGATGAGATCTTGCTTTTTATCTTTTAGGTAAATCTCTAGGTCCTCTTCTGTTTCAAAAGGTTCTGCTACTCTTAATTTTAGGAAATTTTCTAAGAAATATTCCCGACTATTCCCTTCTATATTATAGGTCACTTCTCCCACTTTCAACGGTTCTGAAAACAATAAAGAACCGAGAAAAAGAAGGAAGACAATAAAAATTTTTCTTTGCATTAATAGGATGCCTGCCTTTTCATAAAATAGATGTTCGACAACAATATGTTGTATGTATTAGAATTAAACACCAGAGAGTATAACCTTAGTTACTAATTTCATCAATCTAGGATTGGGGTGATGGCGATAAGATTACCAACTGTAATAGTTCCCTATGCGGGACCATGCAATGAAAACTGCAGAGATTTGTTTGTCTATCTACGACCAGAATCAAATGGAGTCGAAGTCGAATCTGTTTTGATGAGGGTTTTTATGAACAACCCAGCTTATAAGGGCCATGTAAAAATTGTGTATATGGCTAATCTTCCCGGTTCCTTTATTAATGATCGCAAGATTATTGAGAACCATTATGCTGTCAAATATCATTTTGCTTCCTTAGGTAAGAAAACCTTTACACCTTACATGGCTCAAGCTTTTACTCAGTTTTTTAGTGTACCCTTTGAAGATGCCCATATTGTGGGAGCTTTTGAAGCTCTAAGAATATTAGGTATCACCCCTGAAGAATTAGTTAAATTATGGGTTGATCCCTTTGATATGATGACTTTAAATGGCCAAACGATAAAGCATAAAGATGATCTATATATAGTAAACTATGATATTCCTGCTTTACTTCATAAGAACTCAAATCGAACAGATTTAGCCGCAATGATATTTAGAACAGATTTGGATTGGGAAGGCATTCATGCCATGTTTGGTCATATGACTGAAGCTCTCATTGAGGAACAAATTCTTGATCCACGTATTCCTCCCAGTCGCGTATTTCATTTTTCTAAAAGTCCTTTTGAAATGCTATTGGATGGTTGTGGTTATCTAGTTGATAAAGAATACAATGCTATTCCAGTAATGGAGCTGACATTTGCTCATTGGTTATTAGATAGAGGGATTCCTGAAGCTGAGATTCTGGGTATCATAGGAAATCCTATATTCAGGTTTCCCGGTTATGCTGGGGGGGTAGTAGAAGAAAACCTTTTAACCTACACTACGAACCATACCTATGAGGAAGCTTTAGCCCGTTGGCGCTCAGCTACTTCGCAGGTTCTTATCATGTCGTAGTAGGAGTTGTTAAATGAGCAGTGATTGGATTAACCAAGAACCAAAAGCTTTATGGGAAGCCTTTAAGACCATTACTGAGATACCCCATGGATCTGGTAATGAAACGGCTATCCTTAAATATATAGAATCAGAAGCCCAAAAGTTGGGTTTTGAATATGAATCAGATAGTGCCCATAATCTGGTAGTGCGTAAACCAGGAGCAAAAGGCAGAGAAAAGGCTCCTATAGTAGTGTTTCAATGCCATGTTGATATGGTTTGTGAAAAGAATCGAGATACAAAACATGATTTTCTTAAGGACCCCCTTGATGTGTATCAAGAAGGAGATTGGCTTAAGGCTAGAGGTACGACATTAGGGGCTGATAATGGTATTGCTGTAGCTTCAGCTCTTTGTTTGATGAAAGATTCTACTGTAAAACATGGACCTCTTGAGTTTCTTTTTACAACAGAAGAAGAAACTGGTTTGGTTGGAGCTACTAATTTATCTGATTCTATATTAAAGGGTCGAATCCTTATAAACATGGATTCTGAAGAAGAAGGAATCCTCTATGTCGGTTGCGCTGGTGGTAATATTGCAAGTGGAATCCTTCCTATTTCGTGGGTTGATGCTCCCAGTGATCTTGTTCCCGTTCAAATTAAGGTCACTGGATTAAAAGGTGGGCATTCTGGAGCTGATATTCATCTTCCCTTGGGCAACGCTAATGAGATAGGAGTACGGGCTTTATGGTATTTAGCTCAAGATTTGTCCTATGATCTAGCTCATTTAGAAGGTGGGGATAAACATAATGCTATTCCACGAGAGTTTTTTGCCACAATATTAGTGGCAACAGAATCTATCCCTCAAGTTAGGTCTTTCATTGATGAATATGAGTCTACAATAAGAAATGAACTAGGCGATCTTGAAAGTTCCTTTAAAATGGATGTGCAGATACTTGATGTTATCCCTCAAAAAGTTTTTCTCAAGTCAGATGCAACAAAACTGATCAATTTATTATTTTGCTTACCAAATGGTGTTGTCAGTAGATCTAAAGAAATTCCAGGCCTCATTGAAACTTCAACAAATTTTGCGGCTATTAAGATTGATGGGTCAAATGTCAGTGTTTTATCCAGTCAACGATCTAGTGTAATGTCGAGAAGGGACCATGTAGCTGATCGTATAAAAACCGCCTTCCTTAGTGCAGGAGGGACTTATAAGATTGAAAATCAATATCCAGCTTGGGAACCAGATTGGAATTCCAGACTTTCTAAAATATTTGGCGAGGCTTTTGAAGTTTTAGAAGGAAAAAAAGCTGAGATAAGTGTTATTCATGCAGGGCTTGAGTGTGGTATAATTGGATCAAAATATGAAGGGATGGAAATGATATCCTTTGGACCAGATTTAGTTGGAGTCCATACTCCTGAAGAAAAGTTATCCGTTTCTTCTACAGTACGCTCCTACAAATTGTTGAATTATGTTTTAGAAAAACTATAAAGAGAGTTATAACTGTTTAAATGATAAAGAAGAAAATCCTGATCATCGATGAATCTCCTCTGTTTAGGGAATTCCTGAAAAAGACATTATCTGATTATGGTTTTTATATAGTGTCTGCAAATAATGGTTTTGATGGCTATAATAAAATCCATTCGGAAGCTCCCGATATGGTGATCATGGATTTTTTCTTAACCAGAAGAGATGGAGACTCTCTTCTGGCTGACAAAGCAAAATCTCCTAATGTGAGTAATATTCCTACCTTACTTGTATCTGGTCAAATACCTAAAGAAAAATTAATGGACATTGCCAGGTACGGTGTCAAAAAAATACTTCGAAAACCTTGTACAATTGTTGACTTACTAAGTGCTGTTACTGACATGCTAAAAGTCGATATCCCCTTAGATGAAACATCCAGTATTGTAGATGTTCATATGAATGATCAGATTGTATTTGTTGAGATTGCCAGAGGTTTTAATAGAGAGAAAATACGATTAGTCAACTATAAAATTCGAGAACTAATGGAGCTTTATAGTATAAGACTTCCTTTAATCTTAGTCATGTTTAGCGATATACAGTGGAATGATAAAGATGAGGACAAGTGTCATCTGCTATTTGAGGAACTTCTGTCTCTTGTAAATGATCGTCAGGATCGAATAAGAGTTTTAACGACTTCCGATGCATTGATATCTACTTTAAATGAAACACCAAAAATAAAAGTATTTCCTTCTTTGGATTTAGCCCTTAATGGCTTTATAGGAGCGGGTTCCGATCAAAACCAGCTAAGGGCAAAACAACAGCAACTCGTTACTGGTCCAGAAAATGCAGAAGCCGGTGAAACTGGGATTCGTATGAATAGATATGAGGATCCTATTGAACTTCAAAAACTGGTAGATATAAAGTCACTGAAGATTGCGATTGTTGATGACGATCCTATCGTGCATGGAATCGTAAAAAAGGCTTATTCTAATACACAAGCGACATTGTATACATATGGTAATGGTCGAGAGTTTTTATCTAATGTTCCTCCAGATCTGGATTTATTATATTTGGATCTAATGATGCCTGATATTAATGGATTCCATGTATTAGAGGCTATAAAAAAGTATAATGCTACATTTCCGGTTATTATACTTAGTGCCTTAAGCAAAATGGAAACTGTTTTAAAAGCACGGGAATATGGAGTCAAGTCCTATCTTATCAAACCTGTGAAACCATTAGATATTATTAAAAAAGGTGTAGAGATCCTTGGACATCCATTGTGATAATTGGTTTTCTTTAATTCCTTTTCCTGTTGTCTTTATAGATAAAGAAGGGCGGATTCAAGAGACAAATGATCAATTCTATAAATGGATGGGTTATGATGAGTCAGAAGTTCTTGGTACAAAATTTACTTGGTTCCTCCACCTTTCTGAGTGGGAGCATTTTAAAAAATGGGTCGGAAATGATAAATCACAAAGAGGTGATTTTGTCTTTAAAACCAAGCAAGACAAGGATCTTACTTTTTCTCTAAAAACTAGATCATTTAGTGATGTGATTATTATTTTTATGGTGGATATCACTACTCATCATGAGGAAAGACTCGTTTTAGAGGAAGCCGTACTACAAGCTGAACGAGCCACTCAGAGTAAATCAGAATTTCTTGCCAATATTAGTCATGAGATCCGTACCCCTCTTCACACGATTAATGGACTTTCTAGTCTACTTAGTGAAACAGATTTGAATGAAGAGCAAAAGGAGTATTCTGATCAAATCATTTTTGCTGGTAGAATATTACTAGATTTAATTAATGATGTTCTGGATTATTCAAAAATTGAAGCCGGACGTTTGGAATTAGAATCTATTCCCTTCGATCTATTTGAATTACTAGAACAAACTGTTGATATGGTTTCACTTCAGGCCTTTAATAAGGGATTGGAGGTTGGTTTAGAGTTTGACAAAGAAGTTCCGCACTTATTAGTGGGAGATCCTATTAGATTAAGGCAAGTTATTCTAAACTTGTTCAATAATGCTGTAAAATTCACATCTTCCGGGGAAATCTTGGTAACTGTTTCATTAGCTAAGATTGAAAAAGAAACTCCCTATTTGAGATTGGGGGTTAAAGATACGGGGATAGGTATTCCAGAAGATAGGGTGGGATTGCTTTTTAAATCTTTTTCCCAAATAGATAATTCTACAACACGAATATATGGTGGGTCAGGATTGGGTTTGGCCATCTGTAAAAACCTTGTGGAATTAATGGATGGTTATATCGATGTGAAAAGTGTATTTGGTCAAGGTACGGAATTCTTTTTTAATATTCCTGTTGAGACACAAGAGCAATCTAATCTGTACCACTATCTTCCCAGTAATTTCTTCAAAGGGACAACAGTTCTGTTAGTTGATGATAATGATATGTCCCGCCGCATTATAAAGCAGTACTTAGAAGAATGGGGATGCCTTGTTTATGAAGCTGATTCTGGTAAGAAAGCACTAAGCCAAATATCAATGTGGACACAAAGTCAAATCCATTTTGATGTTGCCCTTATTGATAAAAATATGCCTGTCATGGATGGGTGGCGATTAGCTCACGAGATTAGGGATAATCCCTTGCTTGGTAATCTGAAAATGATTCTTATGAACAGTGCTGGTGTTAGCCCTGAAACTGCAAAAATGCGAATGCTTCATTGGTTTGACGATTACATAATAAAACCAGTTAAGCGTAGAGAATTGTTTGAGACTCTATTTAGGGTGATTTCAAATGTCTCTGATTTTGAAGAAGAATTAACCATTATTACAGAATCTGAACCTGAGCCTATAGAGAATAAGCGAACCCTAACTTGTTTGATTGCGGAAGATAATGAGGTTAATATAACCCTTTTTGAGGCTATAATTAAAAAATTGGGATATAAGGTTATTTTGGCATATGATGGTATTGAAGCAGTAGAATTAACACAAAAATACCATCCTGATATAGTTTTTATGGATATGCATATGCCAAGGCTAAATGGTCTTGATGCCTCCAGGCAATTAATATCTGAAGGATTTCATAATCCTATTATTGCTGTTACAGCAAATGCCCTCCCTTCTGAAAAAGAGGAATGTTTTAAAGCAGGTTTGGTTGGCTTTGTCACTAAACCTTTTCAAAAAGCTGATATCGAGAAAGTTATTAATCAACTTAAGTGGCCTGATAAAAGTTTGGATTATGATACAGAAGAAATCAATGAGTTAGATAGTATAGATAACGCCAGGGAAAATCTTGATTCTTATATCTTTGATTATAAGGATGCTCTAGATACATTCATGGGGGATGGTGAAATGGTTGAGACATTGCTTAATCAAATAATGGAAAAAATGAAGAATCAAATCCATACAATGAAACAAGCTTTGAGTGAAAGTGATTTTCAACGTCTTGAATATGAATCTCATTCTATTAAAGGAAGTTGTCGTAACATATCTCTTCGTCAATTAGGTGATATAGGTGAAATTATAGAAGCCAAGGCAAAAAAAGCTGTCGCAGCGGGTATATCTGATGACATCATCGAGCTAGAAGCCGCCTTGAAGGCGGCTGAGTCGGCAATAATTAAATATATTCCTTAAACTTAACAAGTAATTCTTCATAGTTCCTTGTTATAGGTATCTGGGGAAATTGCTTAATACAACTGTCTGGTGGATTAAAGAAAAAGCCCTGCTCTGCTTGCAAAAGCATCCCTGTATCGTTGAAGGAATCCCCAGCCGCATAAACTTGTAGGCCCATATTTTGAAAGTTCTGTACAGCGATTTTTTTCCCATCCTTTTGACGTAAACGGTAATTTGTAATATTACCTTCTTCATCTACAATGAGAGTATTGCAAAAGATCGTAGGTAAATTAAGCTGTTCCATCAAAGGGCCGGCAAACTGTGTAAAGGTGTCAGAAAGTATGACAACTTGAGTGCGATGTCGTAATTCATCAAGGAAGGCCTTTGCTCCTTCTAAAGGACTAAGTCTATCAATAACTTTTTTAATGTCTTGAATTTTATAGCCCTTGTCTTTAAGAATTCTTAGTCTTTTTTGCATGAGTTCATCATAATCCGGTATATCTCTTGTTGTCAGCTTGAGTTCTTCAATACCAGTTTGTTCGGCAAAACCTATCCATATTTCAGGAACGAGAACACCCTCCAGGTCGAGAGTAATCAGGGTTAAATCGTTTTTCATCTGTACCCGCCTTAAGTATTTATTAATAATGTTTAATATATAACAGGTGTACAGGAGAGTTGTCTAGCTTGATAATTGTAAGGCAGCTACTTTACTGAGAAAGTAAAAACCGGGTTCAAAGAAATTGGTCTGATTTCTTCCTTTATCTTTGGAATTGTACAAAGCTGAATCTGCTTGCTCAATTAATTTTGTAGCATGAACCAAACGGCGTTTGTTAACATGACAACCACCTATGCTAACAGTTACTTTGAGTTGCTTCCCTTGGAAATCTACTGTCATATCGGCAATCTTATTGCGAATACGTTCTGCTACTTTGAAAGCTTCAAATTGCCCAGTTCTAGCCAGAAGGACTACGAATTCTTCTCCACCGAATCTGGCAGCAATATCTCCTTTACGAATAGTATCTTCCACAGCACGTGAAACATGATAAAGGACCTGATCTCCTGCCAAATGTCCATGGGTATCGTTGAAGACTTTGAATTTATCAACATCAAGTACCAATAGAGCAGCTTCTTCATCATAGCGTTCTAAACGACTTAATTCCTCTTCTAATCGTCTAATAAAGAAAGAATGATTATATAAACGGGTCTTGAAATCAGTAATGGCACTTTGGTGGTTAAGGTTGTTTTGAATACTCATAGAGGCAAACTTCATGAGTGTATCTAAATAATATATTTCTTCTCTATCAAAACCTTCGCCAATAACCTTATTTCCAATGAGAATAAGTCCGTTGAGTCCTCCAATCCCTACTATGGGGACTATGATCTCAGGATTATAGTAACGTAGAGAGTTAATAAAAGACTCATTTTCTAATTTGTATTCTAATAAGTTGAAGCTGATGGAATTGGGGAATTCTGTAAAAAATTTAGTACATGATGTTAAGGATTTTATATGATCAGTCCCTTCATAGGGCTTCATATTTTTGAACCAGATAGTTCTTAAGGTGTCCGAAAAAGCTCCTTCTTGAAGAAGAAATACTAAGTTCTCTGGAACAAACTTATTAAGTAGTTTACTGGTTACATACTCAATGATCGAGTCAATACTATCCTTTTGGAATAGCTCGATGGCTTCAGATATAAGTTCCTGTTGATCCTTGATTTTTCCATTTAATAGATCAAGTTGTTCCCATATACCTGTCTTCTGGAGTACGTCATAATGTTTGAGAAGCTCAAGATTTGAATGCCAATCTTCCATAACTATTCCTTGAACTAATATAGTTTATTTATTTAGAGAAAACAATGCTTTAAATAAAATGGAACATGGTTTATTTTCTTGTCTATGTTTAATGAATATTTATCCATATATTTGAAGTTCTTTTTCCTTATGACCCCTTTCTTTGTTGTCTCAAAATTTTTATCTCTTACACAGGGATACTCTTTGAGCCAAAAAAGGAAAGTAGCCTCAAAGGTTTTGATCTCAGTGATATTGATATCGATAGTCTTATTTTTTGGTGGTCCCACTATTTTTTCTCTTTTTGGGATAACTCTAAACTCCTTCAGGGTAGGAACAGGTATCCTACTAATGCTTAGTGCTGTGAATTTGGTACAGGGTAATAAAAAGTCCAACTCAGAAAAGGAGATTCAGGAAGAGGACATTGCTGTCGTTCCTTTAGCTATGCCTGTGGTAATCGGGCCAGCCACAACTGGATATCTACTTGTTATGGGAGTAGAAACGTCAGGATTAGTGGATAGGATTGTAACTCTTGGTGTTTTGATTCTCGCTGTCATTTGTGCCATGTTGTTTCTTTTTGTTGCTGGATCCATAGAAAAACTAATTGGTAAACAGGGCATTGCTATCCTTAGTAAGATTACAGGTCTGGTTTTATCTGCTATGGCTGCACAAATGATATTAACAGGAATTGCTGGAGTATTGCAGATTGACATTTTCTCTGCATAGTCGATAAGGTTAAAATTAAAGCTGAAAAGGAGATATTAATGAAGAAATTACTTCTTGTTGCCCTTTCTATTCTCATGGCTGCCACAGTATTTGCTGCTGGTGGACAGGAAGAAAGAACAGACGGCAAGATCAAAGCAGGGTTTATTTATGTAGGCCCTACAGCCGACTTTGGATGGTCTTATGCACATGAAGAAGTTAGGAAAATGTTGGAAGAAAAATACGATTGGTTTGATTCTGTTTACATCGAATCAGTACCTGAAGGTGATGCAGGAAGATATATCGATCGTTTGATAAATGAAGAAAAATGTGACATCATTTTTACTACTAGTTTTGGTTATATGGATGCCACTGTTAAAGCTGCAGAAATGTATCCTGATGTAACCTTCATGCACTGTTCAGGATATAAACAAGCACCTAACTTAGGTACTTATTTTTCTGAGCTTTATCAGATGTACTACCTAAATGGGTTAATGGCTGGTGCAATGACAGAAACAGACAAAGTTGGTTATGTGGCGGCTTTCCCAACACCTGAATTAGTACGTCACATTGATGCTTATGCTCTTGGTGTTAAGGCCACTAATCCTGATGCCAAAGTTGATGTTAGATGGACATATGCCTGGTATGGTCCTGAGAAAGCAAGAGAAGCAGCTCAGGCTCTTGTAGCTGCAGGATCTGATGTCCTGGCATTTACAGAAGATACCCCTGCCGTTGTTGAAGTTGGTCAAGAGTTAATGGAAGAAGGTAAAAATGTCTATACTTTCAGCCACTATACTCCTATGCAGTCTTATGGTGAGGATACACTGCTTTCTGGACAAATTTCCAACTGGTTTGCTCTTTATGATAAAATCTTAACAGATTACAAGAACGGTACCTGGTCAAACGAAGATTTATGGTGGTTAGCCAAAGAAGATGCCGCTCGATTGGGAGCTAGTGAAAATGTAGATGAACTAGTTAATCCTAAATACGTTGAAACTCTTAAAGCTAAAATGGTAGAGACTCCTGACCTTGGAACTATCTCTGTGTACGATCTTGTTGTAAAACGATATGCACAAATGAAAGAAGGTCGAGAATCTTTTGATCCTTATGTAGGACCACTTTATGATAATGAAGGAAATCTTCAATTATCTGAAGGAACTATGGCTACTAAAGATCAATTACTATCTATGATGTATTATGTAGATAATGTATTAGGTAGTGTCCCTTCTGAATAAATGAAGGAGCCCTTAGGGCTCCTTTTTTAATTAAAAAATAACAATTAGATTCTTGCTTATTAGTAAATATATGAGATCCTTTAAGTATGACTGATAAGAAAATGGTATTCATAAGTTCCACTGGTCGAACAGGAACTCAATTTCTGGCGGATTCTTTATCTGAAATGATTCCTCAATGTCGTTCTGTTCATGAACCTGGAACCTTATGGTTAACAAAACCAAAGTTATTTCTGGAAAATATTAAAGACTTTGGGCTTTACCATATGAGCTTAGGACAATTGAATCCAAAGTACAGTATGTACACTCTTAGTAATTTAAGGGCAAAAGGAAAAATATCTGATGATGAAGCTATTCATTATATTAGAAAGATGAGATCCCACTATATCGAAAAAGGAGCTGAGGAGCTTTATATAGAATCTTCAGGTCATCTTTTTGGCGTATTTGATTTGATACCCCAAGTATTTCCTGATTCGAAGTTGATATTTATTATAAGAGATCCCCGTAATTGGGTGGCCTCAGCTCTTCCAACAACAGAGTATATTCTTTATGGATCTTTTGATTGGGGATTAAGTGTTTCTGCAGAAGATCTGAAAGAAGACCCTTATCATGATAAATGGCATAATATGAATAAATTTGAAAAATACTGCTGGTGGTATAATTATCTAAATCGATTTGTCATGGAGCGATGTAAAAATCTACCTAACATCAGAATATATCGATTTGAAGATTTATTTAGCAAAGAGACCAAGGATGGATACTTTACCAATATGCTTCAATATGCTGTTGATGGATCATCCATGGAAGGTCAAACGTATTATGATAGTAATAGATTAACTAAACCAAAGCATTCCAAAAAAAATTCTAGAAACTACCAAGGGTGGCGCCAATGGGGGCGTTATAGGGTGTCAAAATTGATGGAACATTGTTCGGAATTTATGTTGGGCTATGGTTATGGTGGAGAAGATTTATGGGTTCAAAAGTTAGAAAAAATAGATCCCAAGTATCGTCATTTTACATTACCTCAATGGTTTTCCCCCTTTTATAGGATACAAGGTTTATCATAATATCTTTATCCTATTGAATAACAAAGGAATACTCCCTAAAATTATCTTTTATCTCAATAATTTACTCAATTTATAGGAGGCTCTGTCATGAGAATCCAGACTCTGGAAATGCAGGGTATCTCCAAGAAGTTTCACGATTTTTATGCCAATAAAGATGTTGATCTGAAAGTTCTTGGTGGTGAAATACTTGGACTTTTGGGTGAGAATGGTGCTGGGAAGTCTACTTTGATGAACATCCTTTACGGATTATACCATCAGGATGAAGGACAGGTGATTATAAATGGAACAGTTGTCCGGTTTAAAAACCCTAAGGATTCTATTGCTTATGGGATAGGAATGGTGCATCAGCATTTTATGTTGGTATCTAATCATACGGTAGCAGAGAATATTGCTATGGGTATGGGAGGTATTCCTTTCTTTAATCCTATCAAAAAGATACGAAATTCTATAAAGGAATTTGGTGAAAAATATGGACTCAATGTTGATCCTGATGAAAAAATCTATCATCTATCAGCAGGAGAGCTTCAAAGAGTAGAAATCGTAAAAGCACTGATGCATGGGGCAGATCTATTGATTCTAGATGAACCTACCTCTGTATTGACTCCACAAGAAGCAGAAGACTTGTTCCGGATATTAAGAGTTATGAAAGCTGATGGCCATGCCATTATTATTATCACTCATAAAATGGAAGAAATCCTAAACATATGTGATAGAGCACTAGTTTTAAGAAAGGGCCAGAAGGTTGGCGAGATGGATCGTGCTGATTTTAGTCCCTCTGAGCTTGCCAAGATGATGGTTGGGCGAGAAGTGTTGTTTAGCTTTGACAAACCTGAATTAGAACCTGGTGATGTTGTTCTTAGTGTAAAGCACCTTAGAGTCCGAGATGACAGAGGCTTAGAATCTGTAAAGGATATATCCTTCGAAGTAAGAAAAAACCAGGTTTTTGGTATTGCCGGAGTATCAGGGAATGGACAACGGGAATTAGTTGAATCTATTACTGGTTTGCGACCGGCCCTCAGTGGACAAGTTATTATTGCAGATAAGGACATCACTAATGAATCTGCCAGAGTTATCAGCAATATGGGAGTAGGGCATGTCCCTGAAGAAAGAATTCGTTTTGGTATTGTACCCAATTTAATGATTTTTGAAAATTCCGTTCTCAAACATCATCATAATAAACCTTTTTCAGATTTCATGTTTCTTGATTACAAATCCATTCGAACCCATGCAGAGATGTTGATGGATCTCTTTCAAGTCTCTGCCCCTGGGATTGTCCATAGAACGAGAAACTTGTCTGGTGGTAATATCCAGAAGCTAATACTTGGTAGAGAGATTGTTCAACAACCAGATTTATTGATTGCCAGTCATCCTACCTATGGATTAGATGTGGGCGCTACAGAATATATTAGAAAGCAAATACTTGAGAGACGTAATCAGGGTGGGGCTGTTTTGTTAGTTTCTGAAGATTTAGAAGAATTATTTGAAGTCTGTGACCAGATAGCAGTCATCCATAGTGGTGAGTTTATGGGGATTTTGTCACAAAAAGATTGGTCGATGGAAAAGATAGGATTGATGATGGCAGGAACTACTGAGGGAGTATCTGAGTGAAATTACTAATACAAGAAAGATATGAACAGAATTTCAAACAAGCGTTTCTAACCTTTATTGGTAGTATGTTAGTAGGATTAATCATTATTGGATTTATTTTTCTGTCTAATGGGGTTAATCCTTTTCATGCTATGGCTAAGATATTCTTAGGCTCTTTTGGTAGTGCTTTTGGATTTAAATCCACCATTGCAAAAGCCATTCCTTTAATCCTGATATCAACAGGTTTGATTGTTGTCTTTCAAGGTAAATACTGGAATATCGGAGCCGAAGGTCAGTTACTAATGGGAGCTGTTGGTGCTACTTGGGCTGCCTTAAATTTATCCTTCTTACCTGGTCCTATGCTTTTATTGATCATGTTTGGAATCGGTTTCATCTGTGGCGGTATCTGGGCATTATTAGCAGCCTTATTTAAGATAAGATTTGGAATGAATGAAGTTATCTCAACACTAATGCTCAATTATATAGCTGCTGAACTAGTTAAATTCCTTGTTATAGGACCATGGAAGGGGAAGACTCAATTTGGTTTTCCTTATACAGATGATTTTCCTAAAAAGGTACAATTGGCTTTATTAAAGGGGACTCGGATTCATATTGTAACCTTAGTCATTGCTGTTATAGCTGCGATACTGATTTACATACTAATGAAAAAGACTAGATTTGGTTATGAAGTACGGGTTATTGGGGAAAACAAAGAAGCCGCAAAATATGCAGGAATACATTTTGTTAAAACTACGATCTATATGATGTTAATCTCTGGAGGGCTTGCCGGATTGGCTGGAGTCGGTGAGGTCGCAGGTGTTCATCACCACTTAACCTATCCTGATACCATTAGTTCCGGTTATGGCTTTACTGCTATAATTGTTGCGTGGTTAGCCAAATTACATCCTCTCTATGCCATACTAGCCAGTATTTTCTTTGCTGGTATTGTCGTTGGTGGGGATGCTATTCAGATTAGTTTTGGCTTACCTGCTGCTACTGTTCAAGTCTTTAATGGAATTCTTCTTATTGCCCTCATTGGTGGAGAATTCTTTCTTAAAAACAAGGTAAGCCTAGTCAAAGGAGGAAAGGCGTAATGGATATATTAATTACAGTACTTCAAAGAGCGCTAATTGCTGGAACTCCTTTATTACTTGCAACTTTAGGAGAAATTGTTACAGAGCGATCTGGTGTCCTTAACTTGGGTGTAGAGGGAATGATGTCTATTGGAGCAGTCGTTGGATTCGGAGTAGCTTTTACAACCGGTCATCCCTGGTTGGGTGTTATGGCTGCTGTTGTTGCAGGTTCCCTCTATAGTCTTATCCATGGATTGACATCTGTATCATTACGAGTTAATCAAACGGTATCAGGATTAGCCCTTACCATGTTGGGTGTGGGATTATCCAGTATGTGGGGTAAACCTTTTGTGGGCCGCCCCCTTACTGCCAAGATTGAAAAGGTTGATATTCCTGGATTGAGTGATATTCCTTTCCTTGGTCCTATATTGTTTCAACAACCTCCTTTCTTTTATATTGCCATTGTATTAGGCCTTTTTACCTGGATATTTCTCTATAGAACGATTGGAGGAATACGTCTTCGTTCTGTTGGCGAAAATCCTAAAGCGGCAGAGTCGCAAGGTATTTCTGTTGCCTTTTATCGTTACGGGGCTATCGCCATTGGGGGAGCCTTTTCAGGATTAGCGGGAGCTAACTTAGCTCTATCCTATAGTAATTCCTGGGTAGAAGGTATGGTTGCCGGTCGTGGTTGGATTGCTGTAGCTTTAACTATCTTTGCCTTATGGAATCCCAAAAGAGCCTTTATAGGTGCTTTTCTTTTCGGAGGAATATTTGTCTTGCAGTATATTTTACAGCCCCTCGGAATAGCTCCTAATCTATTATCCATGCTCCCTTATGTTACGACATTAGCTGTTCTGCTTTTGGATGGGTTAAGACGTGATAAGAAAAGTCTTCATTCTCCTGCTTTCTTAGGGGAGCCCTTCAAGAGAGGGGAGCGTTAGGTATAAAAAAAGCTGGTTGAGGAGTTTGTACTCTTCACCAGCTTCTGTTTCTGTAAGTCATTTTCTTAGCTAAATTCTGTTAAATCACCAGATAATTGATCATGGGACTCAATATCTTCTGCATCCCATGGATAGACGATCCAATCATCACCTAATTGCTCTCCTGCAAAGTAATGACTTACTTGACCAGGAATGATGCCTTTTTTGTCTTTATTCTTATTGTGGAGAACCATAACGGCAATTTCTTCAGGTTCATGACGCAATAGTTCCTTTATACAGTATTCCAAAGTAACTCTTGTATCATCCACTTCATCAATAAGAAGGATGCGCTTGCCTTTGAGCTTCTTTTCAACTTCATCAATCCATTGAATCTTGTGTGGTTCATCCATGGGATTATTGTCTACATCGTAGTAGGCAATACCAACAGTTAGGATTGGTTTCTTAATAAAAGTCTTAAGCATTCGACTGGGGATGTAACCACCGGATCCTATGGCCACAATGACATCCGTTTGAAAGTCTGTAGATTTAATCTTGTCTGCTAAGGTAGCAACAGTTTTATGTATTTGGTTATAAGTGATGTAGCGTTTCATCTTAGTAATCTAAAGGATAATATTTGAAACCTCAATACTTATCTTATTTGTTATAGGAAATAAAAAAGCCCTTGTTGGAGTAACCAACAAAGGCTTGGTATTGTGACTTTTTAGGAGGTCTTCTTTATTTCCAAAGTTGTCCGTAGATCTGAACTTGGAAGACAAAATTAGAAGACTTATTAGCGTTCTTTCCTGCTAATGGTTGAACATACCGTGCTTTAATTTCAAAAGGAATCATAGTTGTGAAGAATAATCCTACAGAAGGACCTATCGTTAAGGTGTATTTGTCAGTATCTTTTCTTTCTTCTCCATCAACTTTAACAGCTGGTGAAGTAACATAAGTTAAAGGAACACCAAGATTAAAATCCATCTTCTTTGCAACTGGGTAGCTGAAATGTGGTTCTAATTCAAAAGTAAGTTCATAACCATATTCAAAGTCATGGTCTTTTACATAGTCGCTAGCACTTGGTTTTGAAGGAGATAATTCGTATCCTTCTTGAACAGCATAAGTGGCATAAGCACCATCTGCATAATCTGTTAAGGCAGACTTAAAGTCCTTTGTTTTTGTTTTAGGGAAATAAATAGATTGATTATATATATTTATGAAAAACATCTCATTGAAAACATAATCAGCATAAATACGTCCACCATATCCCATTACTTCTCTGCTTCCAGAGCTAGGTGTATAATCTTTTCCGTCTAAATAGTTCTCTACTTCTTTAGTGTAATCTACATTTGCTGTTGGAATCTGTATACCTGGTGCAATCGAAAATCGGAATTTTTCATTTTGAATATAACCTTGATTTCCAAGAATCTGTATTTTAGCTCCTGCAAATAAATCTTGTGGCTCATTTATTGTAGCTTTATCATTAGCTTTTAACACCGTACTTGCTGCACTTGCATTAGCACTTCCACTATTTTTTTCAATACCTGCTAAGATACTTGCATAACCATAAGTAGGATCCCCATCAAACTCACTAGTAACTGTATATCCTGGAGCCCATTGAACCGCTGCAGATATTTGTTCTGTGACACCTAATTCTAAAGCAGCGCCAGAATTGAAAATGGAGTAGGATGCCTCTTTAGCATCTTGTGCTTCCCCATCCTTATCATATATTTCATCAACATTGCTAAAAGCCTCAACTAAGTAAAGTCTCATAACACCAGCAGGGAGTACCTGTGCATCGTCTGCGAATAGAGCAGTTCCAGCAAGACTGGCTATCAAAAGCAGTCCTAATAGTTTTTTCATATCTTTTCTCCTAAAGAATTGAGTTTGTTTTAAGCCCTCACGCATGGGCTAATTGTGATATTAAGGCTTAGGTACCATAGGAACAAGTGACATGTCCAGAGTTTATGGAAATAAATTACACATTAGTGTGTATATGTGTCAAAAAGTTTCAAATACAAATACATGTTACGAATATGTCATAGGCAATACATCAATTTATACATAAATGTAAGGTAATGTCGTATAAAGGGCTTTGTAATTGACACATTAATTTATTAAATGAATAAAAATGTATTATGTAAGAATATATATTATTATTAGTATTAATCCAATTAATTTAAAAATAATGAAGATGATGTCATTAAGTTGTTTTATGTAAAATAAATAGTGTAAATATATTTGATAGTTTTATATGCTTTAATCTTTAATGTAGTTTCAGTAAGGTACATCTTTATTCATGAAGAACAATGTTTATTTATACATACTGGGAATATTTATACAAAAAGATTGACACTCATCCCTTGTTGTCCTCATAATCTTAACAAAGTCAGTTTTTAGTAGAATTTTTTAAAGGAGAAAAAGAGAATGAGAAAACTTAAAGCGTTTCTTTTGTCCGCCTTTTTACTTGCGTCCGTATTTACATTTGCAAACGGCCAGGGGGAAGGTGATACCATTAAGATTGGTGCCATAATGCCTATATCAGGACCTATTTCTACCTATGGTATTACAACTCGTGACGGTATTCAAATGGCTGTTGATGAGTACAATGCTGCAGGCGGAGTGTTAGGTCACCAGATCGAGTTAATCGTTGAAGATAATAAGTTGGATGCTGGTGAAACAGTTACTGCTTTCAAAAAATTGGTAGACCAGGATGAAGTAGTAGGTTTGGTCGGTGCATTAGCTTCTTCCATGACTTTATCAATTGTTGATTTGGCTCAGGAAAGTCAGATTCCAATGATTACACCAACCTCTACCAATGATACAGTAACTTCTGCTGGAGATTATATCTTCAGAGCTTGTTACTCTGATTCATTTCAAGGTTCTGTTGTTGCGCAATTCGCAGCAGAAGATCTGAAAACAATGAAAGCCGCTATCTTATTTGATGTAGCAAACGATTACTCTGTAGGATTGGCTAAAAACTTCACAGCTAAGTTTGAATCATTAGGGGGCACTATTGTCGCTTCTGAGTCCTATGCCACAGGGGATAAAGACTTTAATGCTCAAATTACCAAAATCAAAGCTCAAAACCCTGATGTTCTTTTTCTTCCTGATTACTATTCAACAGTAGCTTTGATTACTAAGCAAGTTGAATCGGCTGGTCTTGATGTTCCCATGTTAGGTGCTGATGGTTGGGATACAATAACAGATAGTGCTGGTGATGAGATCATTGGATCTTACTATTCTAACCACTATTCTCCAGAATCAGATGATGCAGATGTACGATCCTTCGTAGATAAGTATACAGAAGCTTATGGTGAAACTCCCAATGCCTTAGCCGCCTTAGGTTATGATGCTGCTCAGATTCTTATTGAAGCTATAAAGAGAGCTGGAAGTACAGATCCTGAAGCTATTAAGAAAGAGATTGCTGCTACAAACGCTAAGTTTGTTACCGGTAATATTTCTTTTACTTCCATTGGAGACACCATTAAGTCTGCGGTTATGGTTGAAATCGTAAAGAAGGACGGTGCATTAACTACTTCCTATGCAGGAACTGTTAATCCATAATACTATATAAACTATAGTTATCAAAATTACCGATAAGGGGGAGATTGCTAATGTAATCTCTCCTTTATTTAATTAGGGAGTTTATTGTGGTGCTGATTAGAGAAATTCTACAGCAAATGGTTAACGGTTTAGCTTTAGGAAGTATTTATGCTTTGATTGCTTTAGGTTACACCATGGTTTACGGAATCATCATGTTGATTAACTTTGCACATGGTGAAATTTTAATGCTTGGAGCATTCTATGGGTATTTTATTCTAACCTGGTTAGGAGTCTCACCTCTTACCTTAGTAATAGCCTTTGTTGTATCTATGGTGTTGAGTGCTATCACAGGTGTAATTGTGGAGCGTCTGTTTTACAAACCATTACGTAATATGCCAAGAATTAATTCATTAATTACTGCTATTGGTGTTTCTTTGTTTTTACAAAATGGAGCTCGGGTCCTTCCTGCTCTAGGACCAAATCCGCGTCCTTTTCCCACAATTGATGCCAAGAGTCATTTTATTGGTGGCGTAGGTATCAGTGACATTCAGATAATGATTATTGTTATTTCCATTTTACTTATGTTTTTATTAACATGGATTGTTGATCATACCAAACCAGGTAAGGCTATGCGTGCGGTTAGCTATGATCAAGACGCTTCCGCATTGATGGGAATATCTGTTAATAGAACGATATCAATTACTTTTGCGATTGGTTCTGCCCTGGCGGCTGCGGCAGGAATATTATATGCACTGGCTTACCCTCAAATCGATCCCTATATGGGCGTTATGCCAGGTCTAAAGGCTTTTGTTGCTGCTGTATTAGGTGGTATTGGAAGCATTCCTGGAGCTATGATCGGTGGACTAGTTATGGGTTTAGCAGAAACCTTTACTAAAGGATTCATTAATTCTCAGCTTGCTGATGCTGTAGTTTTTGGTTTGTTGATTGTTATCCTGCTCATTAAACCCACAGGTATTATGGGTAAGAATATCAAGGAGAAGGTGTGATATGAACAAACATATTCGTGATACCTTAATACTTTTTGTAGTCTCTGCTGTTTTTATTGTAGGGATGACCCTTCTTATACAAGCCAAAGTCTTTAATAAATATACTGTTCATATTATGACCACTGCGGGAATCAACATTATTGTAGCTCTTAGTATTAACTTGATTCTGGGCTTTACAGGTCAATTAGCCTTGGGGCATGCGGGCTTTATGGCTATTGGAGCCTATACAACAGCAGTTGTTATGATGCATACCCCTATTCCCCTTCCCCTAGCTTTGGTCTTGGGTGGCTTAATGGCGGGTTTATTTGGATTGCTCATCGGGTTCCCTACCTTAAGGCTGACTGGTGATTATCTGGCTATAGTAACCTTGGGATTTGGTGAGATTATTAGAGTTATCATGATTAACATTCCCAATATTACAGGTGGGGCTGCAGGTCTGAAAGGAGTCCCCGGGTTTACTTCCATGGTTAGGCAGAACCATATCTATGGATTTGTATGGGTTATGGTGATTCTGGTGCTGGTTATAGCTCTTATTCATAACTTGATTAATTCCAGTCATGGGCGCGCTATCATATCCATACGGGAAGATGAGATTGCTTCCAACTCTATGGGAGTTAATGTTTTTTATACAAAAATGTTTAGTTTTGTCCTATCTGCTTTTATAGCAGGTATGGCTGGTGGACTCTTTGCCCCTCTTAATCGCTATTTGAATCCAAGTTCCTTTGGTTATCAGAAATCTGTCGATTTCATCATTATTGTTGTTCTTGGGGGGATGGGATCTGTTACAGGTACGGTATTAACAGGTTTTGTTCTTACCTATCTTCAGGAAGCTCTTCGTTTCCTAAAGGACTTCCGATTGGTAATTTATCCACTTCTCCTTATAATAATGATGCTTTTCAGGCCTAAAGGGATTATGGGAAGTTCAGAATGGTCTATTACAGGACTCTTTGATAAGATTGTTTCCAAGTTCAAAAGCAAGGAGGTTCACGAATAATGGTTATATTAAAAGCAAAAGATATTACTATGCAATTCGGTGGTCTTCGGGCTGTTTCTGACTTTAACCTGGAAATGAAGAAGGGTGAGCTTGTTGGTTTAATCGGGCCTAACGGAGCAGGAAAGACTACGTGTTTTAATATGATCACTGGTGTGTATACCCCTACCGAAGGGACTATTGAGTTTTTACACAAGAAGTCTGAAGACTCTAGTGCTCTCGCCGTGATCTCAGGTAAGAAATCTCACGAAGTAACAAGAATGGGTATGGCGAGAACGTTCCAGAACATTCGGCTCTTTAAAGGACGAACAGTGTTGGAAAATGTTCTTGTGTCTTACCATTTTTCTTCAGGGTATAATGTTGCCCAGGCCATATTAAGGACACCGGCCTTTCGTAAAGCAGAAAAGAATATGAAGGAGGAAGCATTAAAGCTTTTGGAAATCTTCAAGATAGATTCAAAGGCTTATGAACTTGCTTCTAATTTACCCTATGGTGAACAGCGAAAGTTGGAAATCGTTCGTGCTTTAGCTACTGGAGCGCGATTATTATTACTAGATGAACCAGCCGCTGGTATGAATCCGCAAGAAACTCAGGAGTTGATGACCCTTATTCGGTTCATTAGAGAAAAGTTTGATTTAACAATTCTCCTTATTGAACATGACATGCATTTAGTTATGGGGATCTGTGAGCGTATTGTCGTATTAGACTATGGCCGTATTATTGCTGAAGGTCTGCCTGCTGAAGTAAGTAAGAATCCGGAAGTTGTTAAAGCTTATCTAGGACAGGAGGTTGATGAATAATGTTGAAAGTAAAGGACTTAAGTGTTCATTATGGCAATATTCAAGCTCTCCATGAGATCAGCTTTGAAGTGAATGAAGGGGAAATCGTTACTTTGATTGGGGCTAATGGAGCGGGGAAAACAACAACTCTTCGTGCCTTAAGCGGTCTAGAAACTCCCACTAAGGGTGTCATAGAGTTTATGGGACAAGATGTGGCCAAGATGAGCGCCGATGCCTTAGTTCCCAAAGGATTGATCCAAGTTCCTGAAGGTCGGCGGGTCTTTGCTAATATGACCGTACGGGATAATCTACTTCTAGGGGCCTACACTCGTAAAGACAATGAGGCCATTGCAGAAGATCTGGAAAATGTCTATCAGCGATTCCCTAGATTAAAAGAGCGATATAATCAGCTGTCTGGTACTTTAAGTGGGGGGGAGCAGCAAATGTTAGCCATGGGACGGGCGCTTATGAGCCGACCGAAGGTATTATTGCTTGATGAGCCTTCTATGGGCTTGGCGCCTCTACTGGTAAAAGATATATTCAGTATTATTGAAGATATTAACAAGACTGGTACCACCATCTTACTTGTTGAGCAGAATGCTAACATGGCCTTGAGTATTGCTCATAGAGCTTATGTACTAGAAACAGGTTCTATCGTGCTTGGTGGATCTGCTAGTGAACTTGCGGAAAGTGATGAAGTGAAGAAGGCTTATCTAGGCCTTTAATAGTATAAGATATAGTAATAAGTAACCCATTGGGCGAGGGCTTAATGGGTTTTTTTGTGCTTTAATTATTAATATTAAAAGTTAGAAGAGCCTTCTAAAGATATTGGAAGGCCCTTCTAAAAGTTTTAGCTGGTCCTTCTAACTATTTTAGAAGCCCCTTCTAAAATCTATATGTCTACTGTGATTTAACAATTTGACAGTTGATTTGGCTAGGTTTACGATTGAAGGAGGAGGACTTTATATGAACGTAGCCCGTCGAATGAGCAAGAATCCCATCACCATTACAGCAGAAATGGCTGTTACAGATGCCCAGGCACTCATGAATAGAGAAAAGGTTCATCGCTTACCTGTTTTAGACAAAAATAAGAAGATCATTGGTATTGTCACAGAGAAAGATCTACTCTATGCCTCTCCCAGTCCTGCTTCCACTCTCAATGTGTATGAAATGACTAATCTGTTATCCAAGCTCAAAGTAAAAGAGATTATGACCAAAAAAGTTATTACCGCTAACGCTGATGATCCCATTGAAGATGCAGCTCGTACCATGGCAGATAATAATATCGGTGGCTTACCAGTTGTAAAGGGAGAGCTCCTGGTTGGTATCATAACAGAATCTGATATATTTAAGACCTTTATCGAACTCTTTGGTGCTAGAGAGCAGGGGATACGTTTAACATTGGAGGCTCCTGACAGACAGGGACAATTGGCTGATATTGCGGATACCATACGCTCTATTGGGGCCAATGTGGTAAGTATTGGTTCTTTCCTGGGAGAGGAAGCCAGTCACGGCCTTATAATCATCAAGTTATCTGGTGTTGATGTGGATACCGTTCAAAAGGCGTTTAAATCTCACCAAGAAATACTCATTGATTTGAGAGAAGTCTGACATTAGTGATTGATTAAATCTAAGCCTTTCTATAAAAAGGAGATAGCATTAGCTGGCGGGACTTGAATTCTTTATGTTCAATCTTATATAATAGGCCGGAATAATTTTTGGATCTGTAAATCCCCCATATTTATCAAGAGAGGTTTGGGTTAAAATGAGTATTGATATTACTAAAATGCGTAACATCGGAATTAGTGCGCACATCGATTCAGGTAAGACGACTCTTACTGAGCGTATTTTGTTCTATTGTAACAAGATTCACGCCATCCACGAAGTCAGAGGAAAAGATGGTGTTGGCGCAACTATGGACTCTATGGAGTTGGAAAAAGAACGAGGAATCACAATTGCCTCAGCCGCTACAAATGTAACATGGAAAGATCACCCTATTAACATCATCGATACACCAGGACACGTTGACTTTACAATTGAAGTAGAGAGAGCTCTCCGTGTACTTGATGGAGCTATACTTGTACTTTGTTCTGTTTCAGGTGTTCAGTCACAATCCATTACTGTAGATAGACAGCTTAAACGGTACAATGTTCCACGACTTGCCTTCGTAAACAAGTGTGACAGAACTGGTGCCAATCCTTACAATGTTAAACAACAGCTAGTCGATAAGCTTAATCTTAATGCTGTATTGTTCCAAATTCCAATCGGATTGGAAGACAAGCATGAAGGTGTTGTCGATTTAATTAGAATGAAAGCTTACTATTTTGAAGGAGAAGGCGGAGTTGATCTTATTGAAAAAGACATTCCTGCTGAACTTCAAGCGGAAGCAGAAGAAAAGCAAGGTATCCTTTATGATGAACTTGCTAACTTCGATGATGAATTGATGATGATTCACATGGAAGGAGAACAAGTTCCTGAAGAAGTAGCTTACCGAGCTGCTAGAAAAGGTGTCCTTGATCTAGCTCTTGTACCTGTATTCATGGGATCTGCTTATAAGAATAAGGGTGTTCAGTTATTACTTGATGCTGTTACCCGATTCCTTCCTGCTCCTCCTGATGTTAAAAACGAAGCATTAGACTTGGACAAAGATGAAGAACCAGTAGTTCTTAAGCCAGATGACAATGAAAAGACTGTTGCCCTTGCCTTCAAATTGGAAGATGGACAATATGGTCAGTTGACCTACGTTCGTGTATACCAAGGTATGCTTAAGAAGGGTGGAGAACTTACAAACATTAGAACAGGTAAGAGATTCAAGATTGGACGTCTTATCCGAATGCACTCTAACCATACAGAAGATATTACAGAAGCAGGTTCTGGTGATATTGTTGCTTTGTTTGGTATTGAATGTGCTTCTGGAGATACATTCTGTGATTCAAGTTTGAATTACTCTATGACTTCTATGTATGTACCTGAACCAGTTATTTCCCTTTCTATCACTCCTGTTGATAAGAAAGCTGCTGATAACATGGCTAAGGCTCTTAACCGTTTTACTAAGGAAGACCCTACTTTCCGAACCTATGTGGATCAAGAGTCTAATCAGACTATTATTCAAGGTATGGGTGAGCTTCACCTTGATGTATATATCGAAAGAATGAAACGAGAATACAAGGCAGAAGTTGAAACTGGTATGCCACAAGTTGCTTACCGTGAGACTATCTCCGGCTCGTCTCCTTTCAACTACACTCACAAGAAACAAACTGGTGGATCTGGACAATACGGTCGAGTTGCTGGTGAAATGTCCCCTCTGGAAGAAGGACATTATGAATTTGAAAACAACATCAAAGGGGGATCTATTCCTACAGAATACATTCCTGCTGTTGATCGTGGTTTCCAGATGGCTATGGAAAAAGGTCAATTGATCGGATTCCCTGTAGTAGGTGTTAAGATGATGATCAATGATGGTCAGTATCATGCTGTTGACTCTTCAGATATGGCTTTCCAGATTGCAGCTCTTAATGCATTCAAGGAAACTTACATGAAGTGTAATCCTATTATTCTTGAGCCTATCATGAAAGTAACTGTTGAAGGTCCAAATGAGTTCCAGGGAAATATCTTTGGTTCTCTTAACCAACGACGTGGTATGATTTCTTCTTCTTCTGATGAAGGAAACAGCTGTGTTGTTGAAGCGGAAGTACCATTAAGTGAAATGTTCGGATACTCAACTACTTTGAGATCTTCTACTCAAGGTAAAGCTGAGTTCTCAATGGAATTCTTAAAGTATGGTAAAGTTCCTCAATCCATCTCTGATGAATTGATCAAATCACACCAAGCTAAGAAAGCTGCTGAACAGAAATAATTTTAATAGCAAATGTAGATATAAGCTGCTTCCTATGGGAGCAGCTTTTTTTATCTCTCTTTAACGTGATTTTGTAACAGCGATTTTGGGACAGCTATTAGTGAACATACAGATACTGCAATAGGGACTTGTCGGTTTACAGATATTTTGTCCATATACCACAAGATATTCATTAACCGGTATCCAGTATTGTAATGGGAGAACTGCTGATAAAGCTGGTTCTGATTCCTCTGCTGTCTTGGTACTAATCCATCCCATCCTGTTAGCTATACGATGAACATGGGTATCTACACAAATAGCCGGTATGTTAAAAGCTAAGCTTAAGACAAGGTTTGTTGTCTTAAGTCCAACACCGGGAAGCTCCAATAGGGCTTCCTTACTCTGGGGTACAGCTCCCTTGTGTTTACTTATTATTATATGGCTTATGTTTTTAATCTGCTGCGCTTTACGTTTGTAAAAGCCAGCTGGATAGATGAGTTCTTCGATTGTTGCTGTTGGTAACTGTATTATCTCTTCTGGAGTGGAAGCTGTTTTAAATAAACGACGGGATGAAGCTAATGTCACTTCATCCTTCGTTCTTAATGATAGTATTGTTGATATGAGCAACATAAAAGGTGTTGCCTTTTCTAAAGCCAGTATACTTACTGATGGTGTTTCAATGTCTTGAGCGAAGCATTCTAATTTATTAAAAAGTTCATCCCAGTATTTATCATTCTTATGGTTCATTGATGATAAAACTAAAGCTTATTCTTCCAATTTATCAAATATTAACTGTTCTACTTCTTCCTTTGGTTTATCAAGAGAGAAAGATATTTCATCAATTAATAATTTAAGTGCAGAATCAAATAACCGACGTTCCATAATAGGAAGCTCTTTCACCTTACTTCTATGATAAAGTGTTTTTACTACTTGTGCGATATCAACAACAGAACCTTTTTTTAGTAAGTCCAAGTTCATCTGGTAACGCATTTTCCAATCAGCAGGAACTACGTCTTGTTCTTCTTGGAAAATCTTAAGAGCTGTCTGAGCTTCTTTTTTATCGACAATGGCTCGAATACCAAGTTCCTCTGCTTTATCAATAGGAACAAGAACTGTCATATCACTGGCAGCTAAGTATATTTCATAATAGGTTGTTTCCTTCCCTTTAAATACTCTCTGCATGATTTTGTTAACTTGCCCAACCCCTTGTAAAGGGTAAACTACTTTTTGACCTTCTGAGAAAGTCGGATTTGCTTCAGTCATAGCCGCAATTATATAAAAAAAGCTGGATGTAGTCAAATCGGACAAGAGGCATTATATTAAGATTAGGTATGAAGAAGAGACTAAAAAGTAGATCATATTTAGGAATTTTGTTTCCTCTCTTAATTATTCTTCTCATTATTATAGCTTATTTTACCAGAAAGCTCTGGATTCCAGTTTTTACAGATCCTGACAAAATAAAGGATTTCATCCTTAGGGAAGGGAAATGGGGACCTTTAGCTTTTATTGGCATCCAATTTATTCAGGTGGTTATATTTATTATACCGGGAGAAGTGGCCCAGTTAGCTGCAGGATATATTTTTGGACCATTATGGGGGACTATCTATTCCGTCATTGGAATACTGATAGGTTCTGTATTTAATTTTTATATGGCAAGGCTATTAGGTTATCCCTTTGTAGAATTGGTCTTATCTAAGGAATCAGTCGAAAAGTTTGAGAAGCTAATTTCTAGTTCCAAAGCTAAAGCAGGTTTTTTCCTCTTTTTCCTTATCCCGGGAATTCCTAAGGATGCCTTGTGTTATGTAGCAGGAGTATCAAGAATATCCTTTATCTCCTTCCTTGTTCTGTCTGGTATAGGAAGAGCCCCAGGTATTATTGGCAGCACGATAATGGGATCCTCTCTGGCAGAGCGGCAGTGGACTGTTGCTATTATTTTGTTTGTTTTAACCGCTTTATTAGCTGTGGGAACTATGTTGTTCCGGAATCAAATTCACCAGTGGGTTCAGCGTATTTCGGGAATCGATAAAGGCCAATCCAGGAATGATTAGTCCTTCTCCATAATCTAAATACTTAAAAGGGTGTATATCTAAAGGATTTGCATACCATCCTTTAATATAGTTTGTATCAATCAGATTAAACACTGCCGAATTCCCTAAGGGAAGAATGATACCCGAATCGAGTAAGATTTTTTCTGCCTCCGCTTGTGTTTTAAAGCGGTCAGGTCTGGGTTCTCCAGAGGATTGCTCTACTATGTCATCATATGCCTTATTTGAATATTGACTATCGTTAAGATTACTGTTGCTTGTCCACATTTGTAGGAAAGTAAGCGGATCTGCAAAATCTCCTATCCAGCTTATGGATCCTAATGTATAGCTATCTTCGTCCAAGGCTCTGTAATATTGGTTATAAGGTGTTTGTTCGATATCTACTGTGACTTTTAGTTTTTCTTCCCAAGTGTTTTTCATTAAGAGAGCGATCCTGTTTAACTCATCACTTTGGGATATAAGGATTTTTATGGTGGGAAGTCCCTTTCCTTCTGGATAACCGGCCTCTTTTAAGTTGGCCATTCCCTTTTCAATATCCGTATGAGCACTTCCTTCCACTTTGGGGTAGGATTGGAAAGCGGGAACTAAGGTTTCTGTTTGATAATACTGATTTTTTCGTATTTCTTGCCAAGGTAATAGTTGGATTAAGCCCAGTCTAACTTTGGGGTTCTTATAAACCTCATTGGACTCTTGAAAGTAAAAGTAACTTGTGGCAAATAAGCTATTGTATACAATGGCTGGTCGCCAGCTAACTCCATTAAAATCAAAACCATCAGCAACCCATTGTGCCTGATTTTTATTAAACATATCTGTTTTCTCTGAAGGATCATCAACTACTTTTAATTTGATCTTATCCAAGGCTACATTTGCTTTATCCCAATAGTAGTTATTTTTAATGAGATCGTATCCATAGTCCTGTTTTACAGGATAGAAAGCCCCTGAGAATTTAGGATCTCCTTGTTTATTTAATGTGTAGGGGATGAAGCTGTGGTGACATAATATGTTTAGAAAATGCGCTCCTGGTCTAACAAGGTCTACTTGTAAAGTGGTGTCATTTATTACGGTTATCTTGACTGTTTTTTTATCTTTTATCTTACCCAGGCGGTAGTCTCTGACTCCCTGAACTATATCCAATAAGGAGGCATAGTCCGCATTGGTTTGTGGTAGGATTAATCTCATCCAGGAGTCATAGAAATCTTGTGCCTTAATAGGAGTGCCATCGCTGAATTTTGCATTTGGGTTTAGGTGAAAGGTGTATCTTAACTTATCTTTTGATATATCCCAGGAAGAGGCTATTGCCGGAAGAGGTTCAAGGGTTTGGGGATCATAGGTCACTATACCCTCATAAATGCCGGTGAAGAATTGTGCTTCTGTTGTTGTAATGGCATGTGCCGGATCCATAGCAACATCTGATGTGTCGATGAGGACTGTCATGTCCTCGCTAAAACCTTGATAACAAAGAACTGAAAGTACTATAAGACTAATTAATCTACGCAAAATAATGTTCCTAAACCTTGTTGATATATTCCTTGATTTTATCTATATGTCCAGTTCCTCTCAAGGGCTTAATGAAGACTTCATTAAATCCTGCTTTGCGAAGATTCTCTATTTCCATATCATCACTTGTTATGGCGATCAAGGGGATGTTTGGATCTGTCTGTCTAATCGTTCTAGCTACTTCATCGCCATTTAAACCAGGCATATACTGGTCTAATATAATCATTTTATATTGGTTTGAGGTAGCTAAATCTAAAGCTTCTCTCCCATCACGGGCCAGATCACATTGAAGGTCATTCTTTTCGAATTGAATTTGAAGCAATTTGCGGTTTGTAAACTCGTCTTCAGCGTATAGTATATCTTTAATTGACAATTTTAACTCCCTATTATTGGCAGACCCACCCTCTTATTATATATAATTTTTAGAGAGAATACTCATAAATTGTTTAATTAAATGGTAAGGGTTCAGCGTATGAGATGTTAAAGCAAAAAGTTATAGGTGTCTATATTGGTGGTTTTGATAGCCGTTTTCCTCTTCTTATGCTTAAAGGAATACATGCTATAGCTCGTGAAAAAAATATTAAGATCATCTATGTATCCGCTGGAACTGAGAATGTCCAGAGTCAGAAAGAACTCTCTATGCGCCAGGAAGTTCTTAAACTACTAAAACTGGGGATTGATGGTCTAATATTGATAACGGCCACTGTCAACAGGGATACACAATTTGCTGAGGAGATTCTTTATTTAAAAGAAAACTTTTTGATTCCTATAGTCTTTATAGGAAGCCCTCTAGAGGGATATGATTCTCTTTTGATAGACAATGTTCGTACCTATAAAGAACTCGTCTATCTTGTGCTAAAGTCCAATAAAGATAGGAAATATCTATTTATTTCAGGACCTCTTAAACATGATTTTGTTAAAGATCGTTTACGAGGCTTTCATATTGCCTTAGAACAATTAGGTATTCCCATAGACAGTAATCGTGAGATCTTTCTTAATAATCACACTAGTTATGATGGGGGGCAAGGTGTAAAAGAAGCGATTGAAAAGAATATCGACTTTGATATTGTCTTTTGTATAAATGACGAATTAGCTTTAGGTGCTTCTGCAGAATTGGTTCATCGTGGATATAAAATTCCAGATGATATCTGGATTACCGGTTTTGATAATATACCAGAAACTATGTCTGCCATACCAAATATTACAACCGTAGAGCGGGGTGGGTATTATGCTGGTATGGAAGCGGTCTTAAAGATCTTATACCCCGATTATTGTACAGAATATGTAAGCTATCCTTGGAGTATTGAATGGCGTGAATCAACGGGCAACTACTTCTTAGAAAATACGAATGATATTTCTATTCATTCTCTTGATGAGTTGGCAGATTGCTTAATTGGACATTTTAAGCCTCCCTTTTTATTACCCTCTTTTCCTTCCAAAGAATTATGGATAGACAAATTTCTTATACCTCTTATGGAGTCTTTAAAAAGTAAGGAAGTTAATTTTAATAGTCTGCAAGTCTTAATAAAGTCGGCTTACTTTCATATTCTGGATTTGAGTTTATGGCCTCGTATTATTGAGTACATTGGCCATTTTGATCAGTATTTATCAACTTTCTTAGATATTCCTACAGAAGCCTTACGTGATCGTTTAAGAGTATTGGGTCATTTTATCATTAATCAATATAGTCTGCGAGAATATCAAGAACAGCTTTCTTTTTATGAACTCAATCAAAAGTTAAGTGTGTCTGCTAGCCAATATTCAATGACGAATTTCTTGGATACCATGGCTCAGGAAGTCCAGAAGTTTGGAGTGCACTCTTTAAGTGTATCTTTTTGGGATTCAGATAAGAACTGGACTTTGCGAGAGATCCTACGATTAGACCCTGGAGGAGAATACAAGATTAAATGGCCCAAAGGCCAAGCTTATACCGCAAAAAAGCTATGGGAACAGTATTATTCCCATGATAGTGAAGCCTTTACCTTGTTTTTGCCATTATTTGGAGCTGAAGAATCTTTTGGAATACTGGTATTAGAACTGGTTAAACCCTGTTTTATTATAATTGAATCTATTCGTTCTGTTATCTCTGTGGCATTACAAAGCTCCTATCTATTAAGTGAAATACGAAAACAATCAGAGAAGCTGGAAGCCACAGTAAATGTTCGTACTAAAGCCCTACAAGAGCTAAATAAAAAGATGAAGATTCAAATTGCTACCAAAGAACTTTTACTTGATAAGCTTCGTAGAAGTGAGAAAAGATACAGAGACTTCTTTGAAAATGATCTTACTGGTGATTTTATTGTTAACAACAAATTGAGAGTTCTTGATTGCAATGTGGCTTTTGCCAGGATCTTTGGGTACAAGAATACAAATCAGGCTATAGGGAGTAGTATGTTGAATTATTTCCCCCTATATGAAGACTTTAAGCGTTTAGCAAAGCAATTTTTTAGAACCAAGAGTTTTGAATACCTTGAAACACAATTGGTTAGACCAGATGGAAAAGTTGTTGATATTATAGCAAATATTATCGGGACATTTGATGAGAACGGATGTTTGCAGAGCATTAGGGGATATGTCTTTGATAATACTCCTAGAAAATCCTTGGAACGGCAAATGATTCAAAACCAAAAACTAGAAGGTTTAGGGCGTTTGGCTGGAGGGATTGCCCATGATTTTAATAATTTGCTAACTGTAATAAATGGGTATTCTGAATTAATTCTAGCAGAGTTAGAAGAAAAATCTCCTTATTATTCAGATATATCTGAAATCAGAGAAGCAGGAATCAAAGCGGCTTCTTTAACCAATCAGTTACTTTCTTTTTCTAGAAAAAAGACAGTAAGTCTATCCTCTTTAAGTCTCAATAAAATCATTCGGGGAATGGAGACTCTCTTCGAAAGATTTTTAGGTGAGCATATTCTCTTGAACTTTTACTTGGAAGCCCAGTCTGATTATATAAAAGGTGATAAGAGTCAAGTGGAGCAAGTATTGATGAATCTTGTTCTCAATGCAAAGGACGCTTTAGGCGGTGGTGGTCATCTTACCGTTAAGACTAGCAATGTTCAGTTAAAAGAAACTTTATATCTAATCCGTGGAGCTTTATTGCCTGGTGAATATCTCTTACTGACAGTAAAGGATGATGGGGAAGGTATGGAGGAAGAGGTTAAAGCTCATATCTTTGAACCTTTTTACACTACCAAAGGTCATGGGCAGGGCACAGGTTTAGGAATGGCCACTGTGTACGGGATCATTGAACAAATGAAAGCAGATATAAAAATTTTGACAAAACCTGGATATGGTACAAGCTTTGAGATATATTTTAAGCCAATTCAACAGGGATCCAAGGATGATAAGGAAAAGTTATCTTCTTCTCGTCTTGTGAGCAATAATAGGGAATGCCCTATTTTACTAGTTGAAGATGAAGCCCCTGTACGAGAGTTTGCTTCAAGGGTTCTCAGACAGGCTGGATATGATGTTAAGGAAGCATGTAATGGTAATCAGGCTTTGGAATATGCTCAGACATATACGAAAGCCCCGTTCTTGATTACCGATGTTATTATGGCTGGAATGAGCGGTCCAGAATTGGCTAAAAGATTAAAAAGTCGTTTCAAATTTATAAAAACTCTCTTTATCTCTGGCTATGCTGATGATTATATTCAGAAGCATGGAATAGCTAGTGAAGAGCTGTGTCTCCTCCACAAACCCTTCAAATCGGAAGAAATTCTGCAAAAATTAGAAGAAATGTTGCAAGATTAGTGGTTTGGTTCTTGATTTTTCCTTCTCGATAGCTAGAATCCAAGCAAATATAAGATAAATGGAGTCGGTAAATAATGTCAGTACAGCGTGCATTGTTGTTTTTATGTTTTACGATCATTATCGCCGGATGTGATAAACACATTGTAGAAGAAGCTAATGTAGTCAGTGTTCCAGATATAAACGAATCCTACCATTGGCCAAGTAAGGGAAGCTTTGAAGATTATTATAATAACCCTATTACTAAGGAACTTGTAAAGAAGTTTTTTAATGGATATACACGAAATCCAAGTTTAACAAAAATGATTTTAGATGAATCTATAAAGCAAGGGGTATCTCCTTCATTGGTATTCGCCTTAGTCTGGGCAGAAAGTGATTTCAATATTCAGGCAATTAATCAGAATCCTACAAGTATTGATAGAGGATTGTTTCAACTTAATAACAGAAGCTTTCCCCATATGGTTGAAGCAGATTTCTTTAATCCAGAATTAAATATCAAGACTGGTGTATCCTACTTAAAAGGTTGTCTTGATAAAGGTGGTAATGAGGTTGTGGCTCTTGCTATGTATAATGCAGGTGCTTCTAGAGTCGCTCAAGGGGGAACTCCAAAGATGACACTTAACTATATTGATAAGATACTTGAGTATAAATCAACTTTGGAAGATTCTTTTAAAGTTGCTTTAATAAAAACTCCTTCCAAAGCCGCCTACCAAACAAAGGCACACAAAAAGGTTAAGCTTCTTCTTGACAGAAAAAATACCCTGAACTAGTTTGGGGTATGATCGTTGCATTAAAACACAATATAAGTTCAGAGCAAAGTAAAAAATTCTATGATAGTATTGCTTCAAAAGACTGTACTTATGAGGAACATAATTTTGGGGCTTATACTATAGTATCCATAGATGGTGATTTATCTGGATTATGTGCAGATAAAGATGTTATTGCCTCAGTTGTTATCCCCAAATCCCTTCGTCATTTTAAGAAGGATAATACAACAGTTTCACTTGGTTCATTACAGATCGGAGATAATCGATTAACGATTGGAATAGATCAGCCTTCTCCTGATCTATTCCAAAGTGTGATAGTCAATGGAGCTTCTTTTGTTAGAATAGCCAACAGCTTTGATGCTCCTCAATCATCAATTCCTTATATTGTTGTTATAAATTCTCAAGAAGAGTTGGATAATATACCAGAATATGTACCAATACAGCTTAATTACCTTCCGGATAAGTGGCCTGTAAGCAGATCTGGACTTATTTTATTGCCCCGCTCTATTTTCAATAATATCAGTGATTGGTTGTGGGCCAGTCATTTACTTCTGGATAATAATAATGTAAACATCATTTTGTTTATGGATTTGCTCACAGAATTATCGGATTCTCTAAGTATCATTAAAATAAAAGAACTTAGTCATCTTCCTCTTTTTGTAGACTGTAGTTCTATGCCCTTGTCTAAAGAGAAAGTAATACCTCTAATTCTGTCTTCAGTTCTTACGGGTGTAAATGGAATTATATTAGAAGTTCATGAGAATAAGGATAGCTTAAACCTTTTTCAATTTGAAGAGTTAATGATGAATATAATAGGTCTAGCTGCCATGATGGATATGGAGTTAAGTAGGTTGCCTTTAAAAATCAATTCATCTCATAAGACTATCCAGGAGTTTACTGAGAAGCTGCCTATAGGCTTTCAAGGAGAACGGGGGGCTTATTCTGAAAAGGCTCTTTTTACTTACTTTGATGAGAATAAAGCTGAACCTATAGCATATAGTAGTTTTAGGGAAGTCTTTGAAGCCGTTTTAAAAGGGGAAATCGTCTATGGTGTTCTACCAGTGGAGAACACTCTAGGAGGTTCCATACATGAAAACTATGATTTATTATTACAATACCCTGATATCAAAATCATTGGTGAGCAACAGATTAGGATTCAGCACAATCTTATCTGCCATCCTTTGGCTGACTGGAAGAGTATTAAAAAGGTGTACAGTCATCCCCAGGGCTTAGCCCAATGTAAGGAATTCCTTGATAGTCATCCTGAATGGGAAAAGATTCCCTATTATGATACTGCTGGTTCTGTGAAGCAGATAGCTCAAACGGGTGATGTGACACTGGCAGGCATTGCCAGTGTAAAGGCAGCAGAAGTCTATCAAATGAAGATCCTTCAATCGGGTGTTGAAACTAATCCGATGAACTACACGCGGTTTTATATTGTAGCTGGACGATCTGAACCAGATATAGTGAATGCCAATGCTGCTACTTTTGTCTTTTCTACTCAAAATACACCAGGTTCCCTAGTTCGTAGTTTAGCTATTTTGCAAGACAATGATGTAAATATGCATAAGCTAGAGTCGCGGCCTATTAATGGTAAGCCCTGGACTTACATGTTTTATACAGATGTTGATCTACCTGAGGATAAAGCTAAATACCAAAGAGCCATTACTCAATTAAGGGAAGTAGCTTTAACTTTCCGTATTTTAGGTGAATATAGTAGGTAAAACTCTATTGGATTGTACTGGTATCAATACCAAGCTTCTCAAGCTGTTCCATTTCTTCTTTGACTGCTGTGTATTCATGGCGGAGTTGATTGGCTTTACCTAGTTGAGTTTTAATAACGCCTAATTCGTTTTTAATTCCCCGGATTCTGTTTCTCTCTCCTCTTGATGCTTCTGTTTTGAAGAATATATCTAATCCATTCATCGTTCTGGAAAAAGCAGTCAAATCATCTTGATTAGTACTAATAAAACTAAGCATTTGCTCTTCTGTATATGATATTCCTTTATTTTTCTGTCCAATAAGTTTGGCACGTATTGATGCTAAGGACCGGGCTTTATTCATTGCTTTTGCAGAGAACTCTGTGAAATTCACCATCTTGGTTCGGGTAGCACCAGTAAAAGGATCTACCTCTTCTGCTTCATAAAAGATTCCTTCTTTATCCAAGCCGAGCATTTTACGTACCCATTTACGAAATTTTATGGAAAAACTCTGCTTACGTGATTCAAGGAGTTGGCTATTATCGTTTAATTTTTTAATAGCCTGTTCTAGTGGAACATTTGTTGAAGCCAGAGCATTCATTCCATCGAATAGATACCCCTTCATCTCTGCTGAATTATCTTTCTTTTCTACTTTTTTTTCTTTTACACTGAGTCTTTGTAATAAAGAGTTTTGTAATTTTGCTTTATCCATGGAGTAATCTTCTTCAAGAAGTTCAGTTACCAATTCAGGAAAAAAATTACTACCTTTCATGTTTTGGGCAAAAACACGCTTTATTTGCCTTATGGCTTCCTTTTTATTTGTTTGAGCCAGGTGTTCAGTAATCTTAGCTTCAGGAATGACTTTGACGCGAATCTCAAGTTTATAGGCCTCTTTTGCATAAACAGTTTGAACTTTTAGATAGTTAAGTATTTTCCCATAGGAACTTTTTGCCATGTTTTGGTTGTCGGCTATGACTCCTGTGACAATATTATCGGTACCACCTTTCAAACGTGATGTAAGTTCATCAAATGAGCGTGTTATCGTATCTGAAGCTGTTGTTGATAACTTATCCCATTGTATATATTTGATAAAATTTATAAGTTTCTTTAAGCGGCTTAGGTTCAGAAATTCCGCACTGAATTGGTAATAGTTTAAGAGGAAATCTAATTGAGAATCATAATTAGCTAGTCGAATGGACATTTGTTCAGCCCTTTCATTTTCCATGAAAGGATCTCTGCTTGGTGCTGTGACTTCAGATATCTTAAGGTCATACTGATAAGGGTCTTCATTGATGAGTCCTTTCTTTAGCAATGTTTGATATATAGAGGAGAAGGACGCCTTGAATTTATGAAATTCCTGTTTCAACTGAGGCATTACTTCTGAGTCAATTTCTTTTCCCTTAGCAATAAGGTTTTTGGTTAATATCTCTTGAAAGTCATTAGTAGTATTTTCCATAGCATTTTCTATTATCGAATATTCCTCCGATTCTTACAATAACGGCTTATTTAATCAAGTCAATTAATTTTTATGAATCACATTGTTTTAAGATTATGTATTAATTATATGCCAATAATCTTCATATGTTTATTAATATCTTCTTCCTGTTCTTTTTTGGATTCATCTCCTGCTATGGATGTCTCCATTCCTGTCAGACAATATGCTATTCCAAAAATTGATCATTGTTATATGTATTGGTTGAACGAAGGCAATCAAATTCAAGAGAAGATAACTTATCCTGGTAACACAGAGTCTCTATTCCTATCAGATGAACTGGTTCTTGTTCAGGTTGATTATTATAGTTTTGACAATGATAGCCTGGCTTCTATGGGATATTGGGGGGATAAAAAGGGTTATTATGAGCTAGACGAAGATCAGGGCTGTATAACGAACTATATGCTTAAATGGATTGAAGCTGGTTATAATGTTCAAGATATCAATTGGGAACGTTTTGCCCAAAGAGCCTGTGATGTAACAAAAGGGAATCTGTACTTACTCAATAGCTATCATCTAATCAATAAGTTATTGCAGGGAGAGATGAACTATTTTGCTTTTAAACGTCTGGAAAACAAGGAAGTTGTCCTTCCTAGAGGTTGTGATAAACAATTTTACTTCTGTAACCCCTGGCAAGGGCTTAAAGTTCCAGGTGATCATGTGATTTTGATTATAGGACAGACATTATATTGGAATGAAGTAGGTATTAAAAAAGCCCTCTGGCTAGATAGCCAGGGGCATATATTATTTGATCACTAGATTGACTAATTTGCCTGGTACTACTATTTCTTTGACAATAGTCTTACCTTCCAGGAATTCTTTTATTCGATCATTTGATTTAGCAATGTTTAGCATCTGTTCTTTGTCAATATCCGCTTCTGTATCGATTTTGGCTCTAACTTTACCATTTATCTGTAATACTAAAGTAATAGTATCTTCTTTGGTTAAGTCTTCTTCGTAGCTAGGCCATTGTTCTTTGGCTATAGAGGTTGTTTTTCCTAGTTTATGCCATAACTCTTCTGCTAAGTGAGGGGCATAAGGACTAAGCAACAAAAGGAATTGACTCCAAAGTTCTGTATAAAGCTTTTCTTCTTTATAAAGATCATTTACAAATATCATCATTTGACTGATAGCGGTGTTAAATTCCAGATTTTCAGTATCACTGCTAACTTTCTTAATAGTCTTATGAAGGCTTTTAATCAAATGTTTTGGCGCTTCCTTTGTGGTACTTTCCCAATCGGAAGCCCTCCAAACTCTGTTAAGGAAGCGGTGAACACCTACGACTCCTTGGGTAGACCAGGGTTTTGAGACTGTTAGGGGGCCCATGAACATCTCATAGAGACGCATTGTATCAGCACCAAATTCACTGATAATGTCATCAGGATTGATTACATTCTTAAGAGATTTGGACATTTTAGCAACAACTTGCTGAACCTCTTCCCCTGTTGCTATCTCTATGTATTTATCTGTTTCAGGAGACTCTACTTCATCAATAGGAACGAGGCTTCCTTCTTTTCGTTGGTAGGCAAAGGACGTTATCATTCCCTGATTGACGAGCTTTTGAAAAGGCTCCTTAGTTGTTACCAGACCTAAATCAAATAATACTTTGTGCCAGAAACGTGCGTAGAGGAGATGTAATACAGCATGTTCGGCTCCTCCAACATAGAGATCAACAGGCATCCAGTATTTTTCTTTTTCAGGATCAACAAAACGATCCTTGTTCTTGGGATCTAAGTAACGCAAATAGTACCAGCAAGAACCAGCCCACTGGGGCATTGTATTGGTTTCTCTTTTGGCCGCTTTCCCTTTATAAGTTACGTCTACCCATTCTGATATATTGACAAGAGGTGACTCTCCTGTTCCTGAAGGTTCATAACTATCAACGTTAGGAAGGGTGATGGGTAATTCACTATCATCTACAGGAACGATACCATCTGCTGTATGTAATACGGGGATTGGTTCTCCCCAATATCTTTGTCTTGAGAAAATCCAGTCTCTTAATTTGTAGTTTACAGCTTTTGTTCCGCATTTATTAGCTTCTAACCATTCGATCATCTTGGTTATGGCTTCTTTTTTTCCTAAGCCATCAAGAAAGTCTGAATTAACATGTACTCCATCTTCTGTGTAGGCTTTTTGCTGAACATCACCACCTTTCAATACTTCGACAATAGGTAGGTCGAACTGTTTGGCAAACTCCCAGTCACGTGTATCATGTGCGGGTACAGCCATGATAGCTCCAGATCCGTAAGATATAAGAACATAATCAGCAACCCAGATAGGAATCTTTTTCCCATTGACTGGATTAATTCCATAAGCTCCCGAGAACACACCTGTTTTGCTCTTTGCCAAGTCTGTTCGTTCCAAATCCGACTTAAGAGCCGCTTGTTTTATATACTCATTTACAGCCGATTTTTGTTCAGGGCTGGTCATTTTGTCTATAAGTGGATGTTCTGGAGCCACTACCATATAGGTAGCTCCAAAAAGTGTATCCGGTCTTGTTGTATAGACTTCTAAATTAAAATCACAGTCTGCAACTTCAAAGGTAACATTAGCTCCTTCTGATCGACCGATCCAGTTCCTTTGCATAGCTTTTACAGATTCTGGCCAGTCCAAATTATCAAGGTCTTCAAGTAACCTATCAGCATAGGCTGTTATTTTTAGAACCCACTGTCTTATATTTCGTCGTTCGACTTGAGTTGAACATCGTTCACATTTACCATTTATGACTTCTTCATTCGCTAAACCTGTTTGACAACTGGGACACCAATTAATAGGCATTTGGGATTCATAAGCTAATCCTTTCTTGAACAGTTGAAGGAAAATCCATTGAGTCCAATGATAATAGTCTTCATCATGAGTTCGGATTTCTCTATCCCAGTCATATCCAAAACCCAAAGATTTGATTTGTTTAATAAAGTGTTCAATGTTTTGCTCAGTAGTAACCTTTGGAGGTGTTCCTGTCTTTATGGCATAATTCTCTGCTGGCAAACCAAAAGAGTCGAAACCCATAGGATGAAGAACATTGAAGCCATTCATGAGTTTATAGCGACCCCAAATATCTGTTGCCGTGTATCCTTCTGGATGTCCTACATGGAGGCCCGCAGCGGAAGGATAAGGGAACATATCCAGAATATATAATCTTTTTTCTTTTGGAATACTGGGATCTTCTTCCACTTTGAATATCTTATTTTCTTCCCAGTATTTCTGCCACTTCGGCTCTATTTCATTAAAGGCGTATTTACTCATAGCGAAGATCATACTAGTACGGAGGATGTCGGTCAATGCGAATAGATTTTTCAATATACATTTTCTGGGAAAAATATTGACTATGACAAAGGGAACTTTTAGATTTCTTCTATGAATACATTTAATCAATGGAATCAATTTGATCCTGATACACAAAAAGCTGCAGAAGTAGCTATAACAGAAGTATTAGCTATGAGATCTGGAGAGTCATTATTGATTGTCACTAATCCCTGTCAAGATGTGATGAGAATCTCAGAAGCCCTTTATGATGCCGCTATCAAAAAACAAGTAAATCCTGTTCTTATTGTTCAACCGGTAAAGTCTCAACTGGACTTTACAGATAAAGCCGTTATTGGAGCTCTTAAGTCAGAACCTGATGTGGTTATATCCATGAGTGAAGGTAAGATGGGAAAAGATAAAGAGGCTATGGAGCATCCCTATGTTGTTGATGGTAAGGAACAAAAGCATATCTATCACCACCTTATGTACGGAATTCATAAGACGAGAAGTTTTTGGAGTCCCGGTATAACAACAGAGATCTTCAGTAAATCAGTTCCTATCGATTACCATCGACTAAGAAAAGAAGCCTCTCTTGTCAAAAAAGTTCTAGATTCTTCAACGTTTGTACATATAACTAGCCCATTAGGAACTGATTTAGAAATGGGATTAAAGGAAAGAATTGCCTTCCTGGATGATGGTAACTTCTCTCTCTCTGGAAAAGGAGGGAACCTTCCTGCTGGTGAAGCCTTTATTAGTCCCGAAAATGGAACTTCCCAAGGTCAGATTGCCTTTAATGGTTCGATTAGTGCTTATGATGGTGACATCGTAATAGATACACCCATTATATGCAAAGTTGAGAAGGGTTTTGTCACTGATGTAGTAGGTGCTGAAGAAGCAAAGCGACTAGAAAAGAGTCTTCAAATAGGGGCCAAACAGGCCTATGAATGGGAAAAAGAAGGTAAGGTTCCTACTGGACAAGCTGAATACTATGCGCAAAATGCCCGTCATTTAGGTGAATTAGGCATAGGCTTGAATCCACAAGCTAAGGTTATAGGTAATATGTTGGTCGATGAAAAGGCTTACCGTACCTGTCATATTGCCATTGGAAGTAATTATGACAACGATGCCCCAGCACTCATTCACCTTGATGGTATTATCTCTGAACCAACAATAGTCAGCAAATTAGGCGATGGCTCTTCTGTTAAGTGGATGGATAAAGGTATCATTGATTTTGACTTATTAGGTTCTTTTCAATAGAACTTAAATTAACGCTGGTATCCGAGGATCCCAGCGTTTAGATTATTTATCAATTGATTTGTCATTTTCCAAATCATAAATTCTAGGGAAAAATTTAACTGATTTTACACGGTTACGATAAATGGATTCTACAACGAATTTACCCCGCGTTGTCATAAGAACTTCATTCCTCTGCGGAATTCGCCCTAACTGTTCAATAATAAAACCTCCTAAGGTTTGAATAGTCTTACTATGTGGTAGTTTGAGGTTTAGTTTATCTTCTAGTTGATAGAATGGAGTATCCCCCATAATTCTATAAACATTGTGTTTTATATTGTGAATTTTATCCTTTTCTGCTACTTCATCTTCATCATAGAGTTCACCCATGATTTCTTCAATTAAATCTTCTCGACTGGCGATACCGGCCAAACCACCGTATTCATCTAAGACAACAGCAATGTTTAGCTTCTCTTTTCTGAATTGATAAAATAGTTGATTAACTTTCTTTGTTAATGGAACAAAAATAGGAGGAACGGCTAATTCTCTTAAAGATATGTCTGTATCTCCTGAAGCAAAGGATTCCATGAGATCCTTACTAAGTAAAACTCCTGTTATTTCTTCGGGATCTTTATTGTATAAGGGGATACGGCTAAAGCCTTCATTCAGTACCTGATCAACAACATCCTTTACTTTCAGGTTTTCTTCCAGGCTAAAAACCTCTGTTCTGTGTGTCATGACAACCGATACTGGTGTTTGGTTCATCCGAAATACATTACGTACCATTTCTTCTTCATGGGTTTTGACAACACCTAGGTTTTCAGCCAGATTAACCATTTGTAGTAATCCTTCTAGAGTTAAGGTTCTTTTTTTCTTGCCTCCTACTATCTTAACAAGAATGTTACTAAACAGGCTAATAATCCATGTAATGGGTCGGAATACCCAACAGAGAAAGCCAATAATAGGTTCCATGAGTAAGCTTAATTGCTCGTTGTAATAAATAGCTAATTGTTTTGGTGTTACTTCTGCAAAGATAAGCATTATCAGAGTTAATACTCCTGTCATGGCTCCAATAAAGGCATTACCAAATACACGAATGGTTAATTCTGTGGCAATAGCTGAGGCTCCGATATTCGCTAAATTATTGCCTACAAGTATTGTAGTGATTAACACATCCGGCCGATTGGTTAATTTGGCAATATTTTTGCCTCTTCTTCCATGTTTTTGCTCTAATCTTCTGATCTGGACAGGTGTCAGACTAGTGTAAGCAGTTTCGCTGGATGAGAACATGGCAGATACAAGAATCAGTATTATGAGAATACCTATACTTGTGGCCATTGTTTCATCCTATTCGGTAGAGGGTCAGGGTCTAACATAATATACTTAGATTATCCAGTTTATCCCTTTTATAGCAAGTTGTTTTGGCTTGCCCGGTGTCAAAAAAAACATTATATTTTCACAAAATTCTACATTTTAAACAAATAGGAGAAGTGAAATGTCCCAACATACCTTTCAGACTGAGGTAAGCCAGCTTCTACATCTTATTATCCATTCTCTCTATTCTCATTCAGAGATATTTGTACGAGAGATTGTATCTAATGCTTCAGATGCCTTGGATAAGTTGAAGTACCTGAATCTGACTGATGATGAATTTAAATCACTTAAATTCGATCCAAGGATCACTATTAAGCTAGATGAAAAGGCTGGTACCATCACATTTATTGATAACGGGATTGGAATGAATCAAGAAGATCTTGTTGAAAATCTTGGAACAATTGCCCGTTCTGGCACTAAGAACTTTCTAAAAAACATTTCTGGTGACGCCAAAAAGGATTCTAATTTGATTGGTCAATTTGGTGTCGGTTTTTATTCAGCCTTCATGGTTGCTGACAAAATTGAAGTTGTTAGTAAGAAGGCAGGAGAAGACAAGGCCTGTAAATGGATATCAGATGGGAAAACTGGATATGATCTTGCTGATGCAGAAAAGGACGAACAAGGAACAGAGATTACTCTTTTTGTTAATGAAGCAGGCAAAGAGTATGCTTCTGCATGGAAACTAAAGGACCTTGTAAAAAAATACTCAAATCACATAGCATTCCCTATTTTTCTTGATTATGAAGACACTGAATGGGAAGGTGAGGGCGATGATAGAAAAGAAAAGAAAGTTCATAAAAATGAACAGATCAATAATGCCTCTGCCCTATGGAAAAAATCAAAGTCCGAATTAAAGGACGAAGATTATAATGAGTTTTACAAAACATTTGGAATGGATTGGGAAGATCCTCTTTTACACATTCATACCAAGGCTGAAGGAACACTAGAATATACAACATTATTCTTTATTCCCAAGAAGGCCCCCTTTGACTTATATCAAGCTGACTATAAACCTGGGGTAAAGCTTTACGTAAAAAGAGTATTTATCACAGATGATGAAAAAGAATTAATGCCCACTTACCTTAGATTCCTTAGAGGGGTCATTGATTCAGAAGATCTTCCATTGAATGTGAGTCGTGAAATTCTTCAACAGAACAAAGTTCTTGCAAGTATAAAGAATGCTTCTGTCAAAAAAGTTCTCAGTGAACTAAAGAACTTATCAGAAAAAGATGAAAAGAAGTACGATGAGTTCATCCAAGAGTTCAATAGACCTCTTAAAGAAGGTCTTTATTCTGATTATGCTAACAGAGATACTCTTCTTGAACTTGTTAGATTCAAATCTACTTCTGTAGAAGGTTATACAAGCTTAGCTTCTTATAAAGATAGAATGCCAGAAGACCAAAAAGCTATTTATTACATAACTGGTGATAAGGAAGAGGTATTAAGAAAGTCTCCCCTTCTAGAGGCTTATAAGAAAAAAGGCTTAGAAGTTCTTATCATGAATGATGACATCGATGACATTGTTATTCCTTCTATTGGTAAATACAATGAAATTGACCTTAAAGCTATTAACAAGTCTGATGCGGCAGAAGATCTTAAAACTGAAGAAGACAAAGAGAAGGAAAAAGAAGTTGAACCTTTTATCAAACAGGTTAAAGACGCCCTTGGTGAAAGAGTAAAGGATGTTGTAGCCTCAAACAGATTAACTGATAGTCCTTCTTGTATAATAATGGATGCAAATGATCCTAGTCTTCAAATGCAACAAATGATGAAGGCTATGGGCCAATCAATGGGAATGGGAGAAATCAAGCCTATCCTGGAGATAAATCCTAATCATGACATTGTATTAAAGATAAAAGATTCAAAAGATAAAGAGTTTATTACTGATGTAGCCAATCTCCTATTAGATCAAGCATTCCTTGCAGAAGGAGCAGAACTTAAAGATCCAACTGGGTTTGTAACAAGATTAAATCGAGTTATTGGTAGAGCTCTCTAATCTCATATAAAAAAAGCTATTGAACTAGTTTATGACTACGTTCAATAGCTTTTATTCTATACATGGAACTGGTCTATTTGATTTCCTATTCTATCAATGGCTTCCTTCATTTTAGAAACAATTTCAATTAGGGATGATTCGGTTTGACTTATTTGACTGGCACCGGAAGACATACTAGTCATGGTTTCTTGCATAATGTCTGTAGCTTGTTGAAGGCGTTTTATCTCTTCTAATATTTCACTATTGTTTTTCGACATATCAGCAGATGCAGAGTATACTTCGGAAGTACTGTCATTCATACTGGATAGGGAGATACTGATCTGTTTAGATCCTTGTTGTTGTTCTTCCATGGCATTTTTGATTTGACGGACTAGCTGATCTGTTAAACGGATACTTTCTGCAACGGCATTAAAAGTTTCACTGGATTCGGCAGAAGCATCAACAACGGTACCAATGGAATCACGAATCTTATTTAACTGTTCTCCAATGGTTTTAGATTGGATAGTTGATGTTTCAGATAATTTGCGAATCTCATCTGCGACAACACTAAAACCCTTTCCTGCATCACCAGCATGGGCAGCTTCAATGGCCGCATTCATGGCTAATAGGTTCGTTTGACTGGCAATGTTTGCAATGGCTGTGTTAGCTTCTTGAAGCATTTGTGACTGATTTTCTATCTGACCAATTCGTTCATTAACACTTTCTTGTTTTTCAATCCCGCTCTTGGCTTTCTCTTCTAGTTCTTCAAAGGATAGGGCCATCTTTTCGACAGAACCATTGACTCCTGTGATATTCCCAATCATTTCTTCAACAGCAGCAGAGGCTTCTGTAACACCAGCAGACTGATTTTCTATCATCTTTTCGAGGGTAGTAATATTTTCGGCTATCTTCCTAACAGCACCAGCTGTACTATCAACACCAGTGGCCTGGGAGGCGATTTGTTTGCTGATACTATTAATACTTTGAATAATATCAGTAATAGAAGAGGATGTTTCTTTTGTACTAATGTCAAGTTCACTTCCTGCTTCTGAAAGCTGATCCTTTGATGATTTCACTTCTTGCATAATAGTTTGGAGCTTCTCTACAAAGCTATTAAATCCTGATGTGACAGAACCTATTTCATTGCGGCTCTTAACTTCAATTCTCTGGGTGAGGTCTGCATTTCCTGTTGCAATACCGTGAATAGTCTTTTCAACGTTCTTTAAAGGTTTTAGTGATGATTGAATTAAAAATCCAGAGACAATGAGGAGTATAAGAACAATGATGACACTAATAAAGATTATATTAATCTGTAAATTTGAAGCTGTCTTATATACTTGATTCTCAGGAATAACTAAGGCAAGAGACCAAGGGGTTTTATTGATGGGGATATAGGTAATAAAACTACGACCACGAGATCCATCATTTATCCATTCTGTATTTGAGTTCCCTGCAATCATGTCTTTGGCTACCTTAGATAACCCTTTATATTCTTTATCACTCATTGTAACAAAGTTCTTTTTTAGTACAAAAGATTTATCGGGATGAGATAGTACTGTTCCATCTCCAGCAAGTAAAAAGGCATAACCCTTGGCACCTACAGATATACCATCTACTTTCTTTTGTATGGATTCCAGGGGCAGAGCTACAGCCATGAAGCCATCTCCATTTCCCTTAAACATTCCTTTTGTGATGGGAATGATCATTGAGTTTGATATAGAAGACATAATAGGATCACCAATATATTGATTTGCACCATTAATGAACATTTCTTTAAAGAAAGCCTGGTTCGCAACATTTTCTGTGGCTCCAGTATCACTATGGGCGACTCCATCAGGATCAATATACATGGCATAGGTAAAGTCGCCACTTCGTATTCCTTCTTGTGTTTTCAACCAGGCAATAATTTGTTCAGGATCGTGTGTATCCATAATACTGTCTTTTGTATAAATACGAACTTGCTGTGTGTACTTACTATTATTGGTAGTTAGGTTGGTGGCATTGGCTTGCAAAATTGCATTACTAAAACTCTGGTAATCTTTTGTTGTAGATTGCTGTACACTTTTTATCGAAAGAAAGTTTTGTATGACAAACATCAAAATAAAAAGTAGGCCTATTATTAAGACAAACCTTTTGGTTAGGTTATGATGCTTTCTTTTATTTTTCATTTATGTACCTCTATTATTATAGTATAGTTATTGTTTTTAACAATTCTATGACTGATTAATGAATGTTTAATAAAATATATGTTCAAGAATAATTCTTGTCTTTTGCAGAATTTAAGAAATATACTGAGTTTTCCTCTGGGGCTATGTTACTTGATGTAAATAATTTAAAATAATTAGTCAGTGGTCCCCACTCACTCTTTTTAAAAGGATCATTCATTAGAGGAAAAAAAAGAACTGCTACAAAGTTTTTGCAACAGCTCTTTTCTTTTGAAATGAATGTGGTGTCATTGATCGTCTTCGCTGGTTACTCCAGTTTCATCTTCAAAATCATTCTCTGAAGGAAGTTCTTCCTCATCAGGTTTAAAGACTTCACCGTGAGGTGTCTCCTTGTCAGTGTCTTTAGTTTCAGTTCTGAATTGTCCTACGTGAGATTCTAATGTTGAAGTGGTCTCATTGAGATTCTGGGATAAATTATTAAGGTGATTAACTCCGCTTTTTATCTCAGAGGATCCCGCTTGAATTTCATCCATGGATCCACTTACTTCACTAGAAATACGGCTTATGTCAGTCATTGCTGAACCTATTGTTTTTGTGTCATCTACTATAATGTGAGAAGCTGTTTTCACTTTATCACTAACTTCAGCCAAGGTAATCATGGCATTTAGTATTTCTTTACCACCAACATTTAATTCTTCTGTTGCTGATGAAATTTCGCTTAAGGCTTGATCTACTCCATGAACTTCTTTTTGTATCTCATCAAACGCTACACGTGTTGAATCACTGGTTGTTGCAGCGACTTCGATACGACTTGCGATTTCCTTTAGTTCTTTGGATATACTTTTGGCATTTTTACCAGAATTTTCTGCTAATTTACGAATTTCGTCGGCTACAACTGCAAAACCCCTTCCTGCATCTCCCGCATGTGCAGCTTCAATGGCAGCATTCATGGCTAAAAGATTTGTTTGGGCAGCAATAGAATTGATAAGACCTACCATATCTGAAATGGATCCCAGGTTTCTATGGATCTCACGAACCATAGTAATCATTTCTTCGAGCTTACTACCTCCCTCTTGGGTAGTCATATTAAGTTTTTCTGTGGCTTTCTTTTTGACTGCAGTAATATTAGCAACATTTGAAAGGCTGGAAACCATCTCATTAATAGAAGCACTGGCTTGTTCTGTAGAGGCTGTTTGATTCTCTATTTCCGCTCCCAATACATCCACTTCTGATCGGATAGATTGAACTTTTTCTGTGGTAGATCCAATATGCTTGTCTAAAAACTCGATTTGTCCTTTTATAGACCCTATATTGGCTGTTATCTCTGCAATCGTTGCAGCTGTTTCCTCACTACTGGCAGTAAGTCCATCTCTTATGAATCCTGTTTGTTTGGAAGATTCTTTTATTTCTGTAATTATTTCAGCTAGAGTTCCCATGAAGGTATTAAAACCTTTGGCTAAATCTCCTAACTCATCATCACTACGTTTGGGAAGTCTATGAGTTAGGTCTCCCTCCCCATCAGATATTTCCCATACTTTTGATCGAATCATTTTTAAAGGTTTAAGAACGTTTATATGAACAATAATTGTACTGGTAAGTCCTAGAATAATCATACATATAGCACTAAAAATTACTTCAAATATTAGAGTATGGTTTAACTCTTCATAATAGGGCTCTACATCTACACTTACACCAAAGTAATAACCTCCACCCCGACGAAAGGCAAGAAATTTTGATGTATTGTCCAACTTATAATAGAATTCAGAAGAGGTTTCTCCAACAACTTTTTGGGGTAGCTTAAGTTCCTCAATGTTCTTACCTATATAGGCTGTATCAGGGTGATAGATAAAAGTTCCTGTAATATCCAGGATAAAACCATAACCGGCATAGTTATCGACTTTCATGTTTTTCACGAGGATAGAATTGTCTGTCGCTTGAAGTAATATATTAAGGTTCTCAGGTCTTATGGTTAAAATGATTAATCCATTTCCTTCTGAATTGGAAACAACATAATCTTTCTTTATTCCATCATCATCAAAGATGCTAGAACTGTAAGTGTATCCTTTTCTGTTTAACCCGGCTAAGTAGGTTTTTCTGTTTGGATCTTCTGATAGTTTCTTCCCAACATAATCATCATAACTGGAATATTGTATTGTCCCATCAGAATTGACATAACTTAAGGCAAAAACATCCATTAATTGAATAGCTGTTTCTAGGTTTCTGTTACTAATAACTTTTTTTTCTACTTCTTCTCTTAGCTTGTATATAAGGTTATTATACGCCTTGTTTTGCATATCCGTAGCAAATTCGTTTTGCTTTGCAGTCGAGATCGCTCTATTATAGAAATCAAAGAGTACGTTCTCTACCTTACTCTCCATACCTAGTCGTATAACGCGACGCTGGCTTATATAGTTAAATAGGAATAATCCAATAAATGTAGCACCTATAAAGACTAAAGTCGGGAGCATGATTTTTTGCTGAATAGATTTTGCCATATTTTCTCCTACACAAAAATTTTATATAATACTAATGTAACCTAAAGAACCAGATATTTATACCTTGTTTATTTTTTTTTGCTAATAACTGTTCGACATGTATATAATCGTCATCTAATATATAAATATGAAGAACGGATACATCATTGGTCATGAATTTATGGACTTAGATTGTCTTGGGTCCATGGTCTTAGCAAAAAAAATATATCCTCAATTTATTCCTCTTATGCCAAAGCGCTTTCATCCTTTGGCAAAAGTTTTTTATAATTTGTATGAAGAGTATCTCGATTTTGTGCCTCAAAAGGAATTGGTTCTACAAGACGATTATACTATTTGTATCCTGGATACAAGAAGAATGGGCAAAATAGGTGATTGGGCTAAATTGGTTCCCAAAGCACAAAGGGTCTGTGTTTATGATCATCACATAAAGATTCCTTGTGATATTCCTTCTGGAAAACTCATGGAAGAACCCTATGGGGCCAATGTCACAATTCTTGTGAAGGAGTTAATGGTTCAAAATATTAGTATCACTCCAGAAGAAGCGACCATTGCTATGGCTGGATTATTAGCTGATACTGGTTATTTTAGCCATAATAATTGTCATGCTCAGGATTATATGGCAGGTGCTTATCTCGTTCGCTGTGGTGCTAGGCTTAAAGTGATTAACCGTTTATTGGATCCTATTAAACAAAGCAAAGACAGAAGTTTGTTACATCATACCGTTAGTCATCTGAATTGGAAATCTATAAAGGGGTATTCTTTGTTATATGGATTTATACCTCTTGATGAGATGGTTTTTGGTTTAGCCCCTATTGCTGACAAGGTTATGTCCTTAGAAAGCCCGGATATTATGGTGTTATTATATCAAGGACCTAAGAAAGCGGTGTTGATCATTCGCCATGGAATTAGTGGGATGAACCTCAATGATTTGCTAGAGGATTATCAAGTGGTAGGTCATCCTGAAGCAGCCTCCGCGACCATTGATGCCTGTGTGACAGTAGAATATCTGGATAGCTTAATAGATGACATAGAATTAAGAATCGAACATAACTACCTTGCTTCTTCTATGATGACACGTAATGTGGGATGTATTCATGCTCATTGGAGTCTATATGAAGCCAGTATGTATTTAGAAGGATTGGACCATTCCGGTGGTCCTGTAATCAATAAGGAGGGAGTGATAGTTGGAATTATAACCCTCAAGAACATAATGAAAGGACGTAAGTCAGGGGCTATGAAGGCTCCGGTCACCGCCTATATGAATGGTAAATTTATTACAGCCCCTCCAACCTGGAGTTTAGGACAGGTTGAAGAGATATTCTTTCTGCGAAATATAAAATATTTAACCATAGTAGATGATCAGAACAAGGTGCTTGGTCTTATTACCCGTTCTGATTATCTTGCAACCCTAAGAGGAGAAAGGTAAATCAAATTTTAAGAGAATCAACTAGTTCAAAAAAATTGGGAAAGGTTACACTTACTGCTTCTGCTGTATCTATTCTGGTTATCCCTTCTGAGCCCAAACCGGCTATAGCCAATGCCATAATAATGCGATGATCATGATGACCATTAACATTTGTACCTGTTAAAGAAGATTGATGAATGATTAGGCCATCCTCTTTTTCTTCTATTACTGCCCCCATCTTGGTTAATTCTTGTGCCATTACTGCAATACGGTCTGTTTCTTTTAAACGCGCTTGAGGTACATTCGTTAAATAAGTGGTTCCTTTAGCAAAACAGGCCGCCGCTGCTAATGCGGGAAGAGCATCTGGTGTGGCATTAAGATCTAATGTTGCTCCATGAAAATGGCTTCCATCAATCGTAATGGCTTCTTCGGTTATACTTATTTTACAACCCATATCTTCCATCATATGTACTACCGCTTTATCTCCTTGACTATCTGTCATATCTAAACCTTTAAGAGTGATTGTTGTACCACAAATAGCCGCTGCACATAGAAAAAAGGTAGCCGAAGAAAAATCACCAGGGACAGATTTTGTATAAGCTTTGTACTTTTGATTCCCAGGTATGGTAAAAAGGGACATTTCACTGTTGTGAGTATATTGTATCTTCTGTTCATCTAACCATTTTAGGGTCATTTCCACATATGGTCGTTCATGAAGCAGAGGAACTGATATTTCACTGTCTCCAGAAGCCAGTGGTAAAGCGATTAATAGACTTGATAGAAACTGGCTAGTAGGACATTCAATGGATGTCTTTCCCCCCTTTAATGGCCCTTTAACCAGGAAAGGAGCCTTACCGTTATTCTTGGTTGATATACTTTGAGCTCCTAAGTCCTGAAGAGATTGCAGCAAATTCCCGATAGGTCTATTACGAATGGAAGCATCCCCTGTGAATACAGTCCAATTATCAGCTAAAGCTGCTAAGGAGGCTGCTAAATATAGAGTTGTTCCTGAATTCATGGTATCAATCACATTGTCTGCTGCTTGTATGGCACCTGAGACTCCTTCGACTTCCCAGTAGTCCTTATGTTCAATTATGTTAGCACCTAGCCCACGACAGGCAGCCAAAGCAGCTTCTGTGTCCGAGGAGTCAAGAGGGTTATATATATGACTTGTTCCTGATGCCATTGTGGCTAAAAGTAATGCCCTAATAGTATGTGATTTGGATGCAGGAATTAAGACTTCTCCTGCTAATCGTGCTTGTGATACTTGAACTTGCATATCCCCCCCTTATAGTGTGGGCCATTTTAGATAATGGGGGTAATAAAGTAAAGATATACAGTGATATTGTTATTAAGTTAAACACGATTGTAGAGAATGTCAGGAAGTAGTTCTTCGAGTATTTTCATTGGTATTGGTTTGACAAGAAAATGTATGGGATTTGTAGCTGCCGCCCGCCTTCTTGTCTTAGTATCTGAATATGCTGTCATATATATGACAGGTACATTAGATCTTTTGCGGATTTTTTCCACAGTTTCAATCCCATCCATGGCCCCATCAAGCATGATATCCATGAGGATAAGGTCTGGTTCATTTTTTAGAACTTTATCTAAAGCTTCTTCTCCCGTGGGAAGAATATCAATCACTGTGTAACCAAGTTTTTGAAGTATTAGGCGAATCTCCAGAGATATGATCCGCTCGTCTTCTACGACGAGGATATTGCCCTTATTCATTTTGGTACCTCTAGTTACAGTATCGACCATAGTTTATAATACCTTATTAACATTAAAATCTACAAGTCATAAATCTCTAATATCGTTATTTAATTCTTATTGGTGTATCATTATAGGTGTTAGTATTATAATGTTTTAAGAGGTAGTTTGCGGTTTATGTACATCTTGAAACGATTTTGTTTATTAATTTTATTCATTGTTCCTCTTTCCTCTGCTAATGGGGCGACTATCTTTTGGGGGGGAGGCTCTGGTAACTGGAGTGTGGGAACCAATTGGCTTTCGGGAGTAGTACCCACTTCTGCTGATGATGTTTATATCCTATCTGGTTCCCCAACCTTGGATATTGATACTACTGTAGGATCACTTGAGATGATAGGTGGTTCATTAACTTTAACAGGACAGGGCTTAATCATTAACAATGATATGACTATCTCTGGTGCTTCCTCCATTACAAATGGGACTATTGATGTAGCAGGTAACTTAGATATCAATTATGTCCTTAGTGTCAATAGTACGGCTATTACAGTGGGTGGAAATGTCACTTCCTCTTCTCCTTTTACGATATTATCAGCTGTTTCTCTGACAGTAGGTGGAAACGTTAGTTTTAGTGATATTATAACTGGAGATAGTTTTTTGACTTTAGAACTAAATGGAGCTGGTACTCAATCCTTGGCTAGTTCAAGTGATTTAGGCATCCTTACTGTATCTAATACTTCTGGTACTGTAACTCTTAATAGTGATTTAACACTAGATACTCTTAATCTTTTGAATGGTAATACAATTGCTTTAGGTGGGAATACTCTATTCTTTACAGGGGATTGGGCCTTGGCTAATGATGTGAGCATTGGTAACGGGATCATTGATGTTTCAGGAAGTTTTGATACAACTTCCCTCTTCAGTGTAAGTTCTGCTTTAACAATAGTCGTTCAAGGTGATGTTGATATTAGTGGGACTATAACAAATGATAATCTTTTTACTCTTGAGTTAAGTGGAACTGTTGCCCAATCACTCAGAAGTACTAGTGATATAGGTATTATCACTGTATCAAATACTTCTGACACGGTGACTTTGAATAGTAATCTAACCATAGATACTCTCAATTTTACTGATGGCAATATCATTGGCCTAGGAGGAAATACCCTGTCATTAACAGGTGATTGGATACTAGCGAATTCTGTGAGTCTCAGTGATGGATCTGTTGATGTGACAAGTAATATGACTATTTCCAGTAACGCCAGTATTGATACGATAGTATTGACAATTGGCGGTGAGCTTAATTCAAATTCTCCCTTTTCTATAATCAATAGTTTGTCTGCTACTGTTCCAGGAAATGTTACTATAAGCGGAAATATAACAGGTTATGCCTTAATGACTCTTTACCTAACAGGAACAGCATCTCAAACAGTAGATCTCAGTAATACAAATAACGGCACTATAAACATATCAAAGACTGCAGGTTCAGTTACTTTTACTAACGACACGGTGATGGATAGTTTAACAATTGGGACAAATAAAGCCTTTGATATAATCACGACAGCTAATATTACTGTGACCAATAGTGTGAGTTTAGACAATACAGGATCTGTTCAATTAGGCAACGCAGATACGGATATTGCTACGTTTACCGGGGGATTTAGTCACACCCTAAGCACGCTCACTTTATATGGTTCTCTCATTACAACAGATAGTGATTTAACTATAGGAGTTCTAACCCTTGGTTCAAATGGAATTATTGATACTAATTCTTCAGCTTCAGGTGGTGCCATAATTATAGCTTCTGTCAGTGGATCTAACTATGACTTAACTATGTCATCAGGCCAAGTGGGAACTGGGGAGAGTGATATTAATATAACAGGAGCCATAACAGGACTAAACAGTTTGGTTATTGATGATGCCTATGATGTTACTTTAAATTCTGTTAATGCCACTGGAGATCTTGTTCTCTATAACTTACAGGATTTGATTGTTAGTTCTATTACTACCTCAGGACGTTTATTAATAGGAACTAGTTCCTCTACAATGATGGATACAGCTTCTACTAGTGCTGTTAATAGTGTTGTTATAAGTGGAGCCATATCAACGGGAGGGGTTATTAGAATTATAGCTAGTGCTAATAATTCTGCTACGGCTCTTTCTTTGTCAGGAGTCGATAGTAATGGTGCGGACATTGAACTGAGAGCGAATGATGATATTACTCTAGGAGCAAGTTTTGAGTCCTCTACAGGAGGGGCCTCTCTATATATTGGAACAGAAGATGGTTCAAGCAATATAGGAATGGGAGATTCCAACTCGTACTTAACAGCTGGATCAGGAATGGGAATTACTGATGTATCCTTAAGCAATGTACTTCAATCAGACTTCTCTCAACTCTATATTGGATTAACCGAATCAGGTGATTTTGAATGGTCATGGACAACTCCTCTCATTTTGTCTATTCCTGTTAGTTTTGATTTTACAGGGGGAACAGGCTCTCTATTCATCAATAATACCCTTAGTACTATTAATGGAGATAGTACAAGTACTATTAATTTTGTTTCAGGAAATCCCACACTAGTATTGGCTGGAGATCTGCTAACAGATGGGGCTGACATAAATATTGATATACCTATTTCTGTCGTTAGTAGTAGTTCTGTTTCCATTGATACAGAGGATGGTGATAATGGTATCGGCGGTGATATTAGTATTACTAAAGCAATCACAGGTGATGGTTCTCCTAATCTAGATTTATCCTTAAGTTCACAGGGGACAACAGGTGGAGATATTTCTCTATTTGATGCTACTGTCTTGTCTTCCCTTTCCATCAATAGTACAGGAACTACAGATGGCTCTATCTATTTGAATGGAAACCTTATGATGCAGGATGAGGGGAGTAGTTTTATTAATTTATCCGGTCCTGTGATTCTATCTGCTTCCCTTACAATAGACAGTGCTAATTCAAGTAATGATGGGACTATCACAGTAAATGACACCATAAACGCGGATGCCAGTATCAATGACAGGGATTTAACAATGAATACTGGATCAGGGATTGTCCTTATCGGTGATGATATTGGCGGTGTTAATTCTTTAGATGATTTGATTATTAGTTCGGGGACTGTTCAGGTAGAAAATATAACTATCGAAGATGACTTAGATATTAATGCTGTTACTCAAATAACTTTTTTTGCTGATACTGGTGATATTTTGATAGATACTACTGCTGACAATGCTGGTGGTTTAATTTCTATGACCGGTAACATATTACTAGATGGCAATGGATTCTCAAGAACTTTTACCTTTGATAGTAATGGAAGTTCCAGTGGTAACGATATTACATTTGATAATCAGGTGATATCTGTAACCAGTGAAGTAAATGCTTTAACACTAGATGCTGGCTCTAGTGGTGATATTACAGTCAGTGATACATTAGGTTCAACAGCAGGAAATGAATTAGGTGATATTACTGTTATTGAATCTAATGATGTATCCCTTAATCGTATTATTACATTAGGAGGAGATCTATCTTTTGGCTCTTCAGGGAATTTGATAGGGGGAACTCTCACCTTCAATGATGATATAAATACTGATGGTGATACTGATGCCGTAGCAGGCTCTATAAGTATATACACTACTATTTTAGATTTAAATGCCAGTGCCGCTAATGGCTCAATAACTTTAGATTCTCAAAGTGCTCCTATCACTGGTTCCCAGGATATTTACATCGAAACTGGAACAAGTTTTAATAGTGAAATCTCTTGGGATGATGGATTAACTATCCTTGCTGCTGGGGCTAATGTTGATTTGTCTAGCTCTAATATATTAAGCTTGGATCATTTAGATATTTCTGCTACTTCAGTTGTTCTCGGAGACGCCCTTCTTGGAACAGGTGATGGTAACGGTGGTGTAAGCCTGGATATAAATACAACTGGGAATCTATCCTTATATGGTGATATCGATAGTACAGGTGAGGGGGCTGGTGCCAACATTGATTTGGGGGCTGATATAACGGGTGTGATTGTATTGAGTTCTGGAGGCTCAACGGATGCCACAGACATAAGTCTGGTAACTAATGGCAATGTGGATTTTAAAGGAGCTCGATATGGAAGTACACTTGTAAGTTTAACTATTGATACAGGTACAGGAACTCTTACAACTTATGATAGTTTGGGTTTATCCAGCACTCCTATTGGTGTTGTTGATATTACAGGAAATGCTGCCTATTTTGATGGAAATCACTATGTGACGGGTAATGCTTTTTATACCATCTCTGATGTTTATATAAATAGTGATTTTACATTGGACACAAGTTCTGGTGATGGGAAGGCTACGTTTACTGGTAATCTAAGTTCGAATGCCAGTTCTTTTGCTCTTGTTATCACTACTGGTGATGGTGATATTCAAATTGATGGGGTTATAGGATATTTAAATCCTTTTACTACTATTGATCTTACAGCTAATGACATTGTTTTATCCGGAATAACAACCAGTGGGGCCACTAATGGGGCTACCGGGAATGTTGTGTTAACTAGTTCAGACTCTTCTTCATTGGAAAATGGATATGTTGAATTAGATGATGCTTCATATCTTATTGGTGGTAATTTCACAATTACATCAGGTTCGGAATGGACACAAATCCTCAATACAAATAATAAGACCTTTGATGTTGGGGGTGCCTTTACTGTAGATAGTCTAGTTATCAGTGCTTCTGGTTGTACAATTACAATGGCTTCCGATTTTACAGCTGATTATTGGGCTGTTCTTAATGGGACTGTTAACTTGTCAGGTTCTCTAAGTATCACTTTGACAAATGATTTAATACTCTTAGGAAGTAATTTTAATAATAATGATACCGATCGTGTGATCGGAACAGATTATGAATGGGAATATCCTGATAAGACAAGTGTCTTCCCCTCTCTCTCCATGTTTGATACTAGTAGTCCCAGCTTCACTGGTCTGTTCGACTCTGCTTCTCTTGATGGAGACATAATTAATATAGGACGAAACCTATATGTAAATGGGAGTGATCTTAATGCTACTACATCATTAACTCTAAATGTAAAGGATAACTCAAGCTTCAAACCTACTTTTAATGATACCACTCCTTCATTAGGATCCCAGTATTCTCTTGTCTATAATTCTATTATTACAAATATATCTGTTAGCGGAGGTATTATATCAGCAGCTGAGAATATCATTACTCAAAAAGGTAACAATGTTGTTGATGGGGGAGGAAACACAACTCACGATCCTCTAAGTCCAGGTTCTGTCGGTTTTGATTTTGATGCTCCCTATTTACTTAGTGCAGAAACTGTTTCCGATAATATTATACGTCTTACATTCTCTGAGCCCATTGAAAACACTAATAATGAGATAAGTTCTGCTTTAGCCAATCTCTATGTTAACGGTGATTCTACTCTCTACTTTACTGGTTCTTATATAGATAATGATGGAGATGGAAGTACGTATCCCTTTGATTTAATTACCACTGATGGACAAGGCGATCTAAGTACGTTCTTTATAAAGACTAGTAACACTACATGGAATACTGATGCTGACGGAACTAGTACTGGCGGGGCCTATAGTACAGATCGTCAAGGTACTTCCCAAAGTATTATTCCCTATCTTTCTACTCTAAAGGGGGTTTTCTGGGATTCAGGAGCTTATAACCTATCACCAAATTATGGAACGAATAGTTTTCCCTCTTATACTGCTATTACAGATGAGACAAGACCTGTGCTTGTTGCTGTTGAGCTGGTACGCCATGATTTGGATGTGACTTCAGGAGATACTATTTTTGATGGTCATAATGCGTTTCAGCTCCATTATTCAGAACCTGTAAGCATTGATAAGGATAATGCTTCCTCAGAGGCTGGATTCAATGTGGATGCCACTGGTGCTTTTGATACTACGCCAGATGATACGACTAGTATCCGAGTAACAGATACCGCAGGGGTAAGTGGTAACTGGGGTGGTTATGTTTTACAGAATGGAATAAATCATTTGGAGGTCGTTGGTTTTTTTGAAACGACTAACACTGTGGAATACAAAAGTGGTTCAAAAGACGGAACCCTTTGGACAGATAGTATAAGCCGAGGATCTATATCTAATGACTATGGGCCGAACGGTGTTGTCATTACTTTAGTTGGCTATCAAGATGCCAATGGGTACCCTGGTTACTTTTATAATGATGATGGGAGTGGAAATCCTAGTGATATTACCTATCCAAATGGTTACACGATCACTGTCCCTTCAAATACTAATATAGCGGATTCTCAAGGAAATCTTTTAGAACCAACAGTTGTCACTGGTTATAGTAATTATGATGCCAAATCTACGGTCACCATTACAGAAGTATCCCCCTGGGATATCGAGCGGCCTGAGGTTGCTCCCTATATATCCAATCCAGATGATTCGGGTATTACTTGGGGAGGAGCTGATCAAGCTTATGAAATCGTATCTGCTACTGATAGTTCCACCAACAAGGTTAATAAAATGGAATTTCACTTCCTGGATAATTATTCTGAAGGATGGGATTCTTTATCTTCATGGGATAAGACAATTTATTGGGATGCTCTTAATCATCCAGATAGTACTGGTGGGATTAGAGATTCTTCATTTACTTATCCTATTTATTTACAAACTGATGCTCCCTATTTAGCTTTTTCTTTTGAAGAAGCAGGTGTAACTCCCTTGCTTAGTTCCTATACTGATGGAGCATCCTCTTCTGTCTCTAACTTACTTTTTACTTCTGATGGCACTGCTAATGGTACAGTGGATGATCCTTATTATACTTTAACAATTGACCCAAGTGGGGGTCACAATTGGAATAGATTAAGTAACTTATGGGTAAACTATGATGAGAGCTTAGCCTATATTACTGATAGAGCTGGAAACTTGTTAAGAAGCTTTACATCATTACATGCCATTGAGAAGGAGCCACCAGAAATATCCTTTTCTCTGGCTGCAGCAAATAGTGATGTAGTTTATGTTTATTTTAATGAGCCTGTTTATACAGTTGGTAGTGTGGCAGAAGATGTTGAAGCTAGTGATTTTAATTTGAATAATTTACCTGGTATATCCATTAAAAGTTTACAAGTAATAGATAGGGGAGAGGATTCTAAAGGCATAGCTAATACTAGGGGCGGCCGGGGTATTTTCTTGACACTGAGCCATACTTTAACTGCTGATCAGATAATTGATGGTAAGATTTTAGCTTCATCTGATTCGATAAAAGATCTTGCTGGGAATGTTATGGACTCTACAAATGAATACAGAATCTCAAATTTAGGTTTAAACATTCTAACTCCAGTTTGGGCTTCTGATTCTATAAACGATAGTACTGAATACATAGATGGGAATGAAGAAAGAAGAGACTTTTCAGCGATTTCTATATTTGATGGATCAGAACGTTTGAGAGATGAAGATATAACGTTGGAGGTTATAAACAGTACAAAGAATTATCAGTCTCAGCCAGTTTTATTAAATTATGATATAGCCCCTAAAAACTTATCTCAGATTATTAATACTGGTTTATGGCTAACAAGTTTTATAAGTGAACTTATCCCTCAAGCAAATATAGAGGCTAGAACTTTATCTCCCTATGTGAATGATAATAATCTATATAGATTTGTAATACCTGGAATAGATGACGAAATACAAGCTGAAAGTATGATTGAATTTACATTAATGTTAGGAGGTTTAGAGTGTGTAAATATAATAAATCTAAAAGATCCTAGAACTATTCAACCTTGGAAATTTCAGATTAAAGATGTTGTTCAACAACGAGGCGGCGTTACCATTCTCAATAATGTTATAAATCCTGTAAAAGGGGATCGAACCATTATAAGCTATGACTTAGATTCAGCCGGGATTGTTGTCATACAAGTGTTTGCTCTAGATGGTAGCTTAGTAAGGGTTTTGAAACGTGGACGTCAAAGTTCAGGGGAGCATATGGTCAGTTGGAATGGAACTAATGAATCTGGGAATATGGTAGCTCGTGGTATTTATTTTGTTAGAGTAACTGCAGCTGGTGGAATAGATGAATATAGAAAGGTATTGGTTGTAAAAGACTAGTCTTTATAAATTAGGGTAGGATCTGATATATAAATAGTTCCTACGGTTTTTTGTCTTACTGTGCCTGACAAGAAAGAGGGGATGATATAAAAATATCCTAGAATATTACCGTTTCCTTCTTCTTCATTATAAGAAAAGTCTACAGATATTTGTTTCCAATCACTATAAGATGTAGCATTTATGTGTCGAGAATGGCTATTCCTTTTATTTAAAGGGAATTTATCAGGAAGATAGATAAAGCCAAAAGTTGTATACTGACTAGGCCAATCAATTCCCGTGACTTGTTTGATATAAAAGCTAAAAGTGTAATTACCTTCAATAATGTCTTCTCTACCTGTTTCTGATTTAGTTAGGGGATAGATAAGATACGGACAAGGCTTTAAGGGGTAGATAAGCAGATTGTCAATGATAATGGTTTGGCTACTTAATTCTGCTGATGTAATTGAGGCGGGCTCTCCAAAATATAAATAAGCATTTGTACTGCTTCCTAATAGATTAGGAGATACACCTGAAGGTAAGAATACCCAATCGTTACTGGTTATATCAAAAGTGTTCCTGGTCTCTGCATTACCATCTTCAACCAGCTGAATTAATGTGGTTGACCCCGTTGTTTTGACATCCAGTGATACTTGATATGATAGAAGATCTGAAGGGAGTGTTGTCAGGTCAATGTCAACATATTCATTATCATCAATAGGTATTGATACAGCTCCTGTTCCTTCTCTCCCAGATGTCGCCGCATAACTTGGACTGCCACTAGAAGATGAAAAGTCTGTCAAAGTAGGGGGTGTATCAAAAGTGCCACCACTATAGAGATTGAACATTTCTAAACTATATACTTCTTTTCCAGAAGGAGAGTCTGTTGAACTTAATGTTACCTCATCTTTCAATCTTCCATAATTTGTTTCATACATAATGGGGCTTGTCCCTGTATTGTTGGGGTCTACTTCCTGATTGCTAGTCCCTAAGCTCCAGTTGTTAAAGTCAGCTGAAGCCAGGAAATTTATTCCATCAAGATGAGGCGCTCCAATATTGGGTTCCTCAAAGATATCACATGATATAAAGGATAGAATGAATATAGACAGTATATATATATAGACACTTCGCATAACTAGACTATAAACTATCTAATCCTTATCTGCATTGTTTTCTTAAACATGCTGCAAATTTTTCGATTTCATTAAGGTCTATATTAGACACATCTGTGGTAATTCCCTTAGTCATTTGTAATGTCAATCTTTCTACAGGGCTCAAGCTCGCCCAGGAAATTTCGCCTCCAAAAAAAGATTTACATCGAGTACTTCTTAAAAGTGACTTAGGGAATGATTGAAATAGATAATCCTTAGCTGTTTCAATATCACTTAGGCTTGTCACAAAAAAGCCTAATTTTTTCTCACTGAGTATTTCCATATTTTTCTTACAGAATCCTAAGATCTTAGAATTTACCCTATTATTGTAAACAGGGCTCCCAATAATGATTCTATCGTATTTGTTTAGGTCAACTTCATTATTCATATCCTTGATATGGATAGTATCTGTCGGATCTTTTAAAAAATCCGCTAATATGGAAAGAGCTTTCTCAGTGAACCCATTCCTGCTGTAATAGATCACAAGTGTTTGCATGATCATATATTAGACTAAAGCTAGACTTGATTTCTATACTTAACTAGTATGTTCCTATGATTAAACCTTTAGTTTCTGTGGTAATTCCAACCTATAATCGATCATTTCAGCTGACAGAAGCTATCGATTCTGTTCAAAATCAGAGTTTTACTGATTGGGAGCTAATTATCATTGATGATGGTTCAGAAGAGAATACGGAAGATATCATTCCAAAGGACCATAGAATTACATACAAGAGAATCTCTCATACTGGTCTTCCTGGTAAAGTGAGAAATGAAGGTGTGAGATTGACGAATGCTAATTGGATAGCATTTCTTGATTCTGATGATATTTGGTCTCCTGACAAACTGATAACACAAATGAACTATCTTCGAACCCATTTAGATTGTAAAATAGTTCACACAAGAGAAACATGGCAACGAAATAATAAGATCATTAGCCAAAGAAAAATGAAACATAAGAGGGAAGGGGACATCTTTGAGGATTCCCTCGATAAATGTATTATTGGACCCTCTACCGTTCTATTAAGTCGAGAACTGTATCTAGCATTAGGGGGATTCGATGAGTCCATAGAGATCGCAGAAGATTATGAGTTTTGGCTCCGGATAACTGCTAAATATGAAGTTGGATATATTGATGAGCCGTTAGTTATAAAGAAGGCAGGAGATTGGGAGCAATTATCTACCAAATATGGTCAAATAGAAATCTTTAGAATAAAGGCTTTACAAGGACTTATCGATAGACAATATTTCAATAGAACTCATGATAAATTAGCCAGAAAAGTAATGGCCTATAAATGTAGAATCTATGGTAAGGGTGCTTTAAAAAGAGGTCACCAGGATACATATAAGAAATATATGTCCCTAGCTTCCTCTTATTCGGAAGAAGGATTAGTGTAGATCTTTTGTTTCTTCTGTTAGTATTTGTTTGAATTCTGGAATTGTCTTGCAATAATGTAACCAGGCTTTGATAAAACCTTCAGGAGCTCCCGTATCAAGTCTATCCCCTTCTACTTGTTTGAAAACAACCCGTCCGAGTTCCATTTGTTTTTTGAGAGCATATACATGGTAGTATTCTCCAGAACTATGAGCTTCCCATCCTTCTTCTAAGAAGTCAAAGAAATCGGGTGTGTACAAATAACGACCTATAGAGACTTCCTTACTAGGTTCTGTTCCAATAGGTGGTTTTTCTACAATATCTTTAACATGAAGTTTATCTTCTGCTAATTCCAATACTCCATAACGATTGATTTCAGGTGGATTATGAATTGTTCCTAAGACAGAACAATGGGTTTCATTATAGACATCAATCAATTGTTTTGTTAAAGGGATCTTTCCAAAATGTAAGTCATCAGGATAGGCAACAACGGCTGGTTCTCCTCCCAGAAGAGATTTTGCTTCCAATAAAGCATGTCCCGTTCCTAACATGGAATGTTGTCGAATGAAGGCAAAGCGGGCGTTGAAATAGGGTTTTATCTTTTCAAGCTTGGATTTTGCTCCTTCTTGATAAAAGATACTTTCCAGTTCAAATTCCCTATCCAGGAAGTCTTCCATTGATTTTTTTCGTCTTGATGTGATAATGATGATATCTTTGATTCCAGAGTTAATGAATTCTTCGACTATAAAAGCGATGGAAGGTTTATTAACAAGGGGAAGCATTTCTTTAGGAATTGTTTTTGTTACAGGTAGGAAACGAGTTCCGTAACCTGCTGCTACTATTATACCTTTCATAAGTAGTGTTTCCTTAAATAGAATTGTGAGTTACAAGTGTTATACTATAATAGGAGTTTAAAAATGAAAAGAATGAGATCCTTACTATTAGGATTAACGAGTCTATTCTTGATTATTTCCTGTGAATCTACAGAGAAAATGACATTAAATAAAGATTTGTCAGGAAGTGTTACGTACAGTATCAATACTTCCCCTTTTCTTAATGATTATTTTAAAGATTTAATAGCTGCGATGAGTGGACAAGAGGTAGAAGATAATTTTAATTTATTCGAGTTGGATATGATTCAGAAAGGTATAAATGACTTACCGGGTATTAGCCATCTAGAGTATTCTGAAAAAACTACTGGTAATCTAAAGGTATCCTTTGATTTTGCTAACTTACCACAATTATTAGATTCACAGGATGACAATTTTCCTCTCTCCTTTCATAAGAAGGGTTCCCAATCTGTGGTTCAGTTCAACTTGAATAAACAGAATTCTTCAACACTATTGTCTCTTATTTCCTTTCCTCAAGAAGGTGCTGACTATTTTTTACCTGTAGAGGGAGATACTATTAGTACCGAGGAATATCTATCCATGGTTGAAGTTATTTTTGAGGAATACGCCTCAGAAGATGTTATAAAAAAGACATTAACTCAGCAAAATGTAATGATTAGTATTAATTGTCCTTCAGTCATTACATCCATCGAAGGTGGAGAAGCTAATGGTAATGAAGCTAAAATCACCATTCCTGTTTTAGATTTGTTAACATTAAATGATCCTATAACTTTTAAGATCGTTTTTTAAAAAAGGCAAAAAAAAACGCAAGGTACAAACCTTGCGTTATATCGGGAGTGACGGGACTTGAACCCGCGATCCCCGGCTTGACAGGCCGGTGCGATAACCAACTTCGCCACACCCCCTTAATCTGCCCTAGAGACGATTCGAACGTCCGACCTACCGCTTAGGAGGCGGTTGCTCTATCCCCTGAGCTACCAGGGCAAATCGTTCTTAGCGACGAATGGAACTATACTTATTAAGATCGAAAGTGTCAACATGTAATTTTATGGGAAATAAAAAAAGGTAAGCATCATTTATTTGCTTACCTTTATACTTTAACTTTCTGGTATATTTCTTCTTATCTTTGAAGACTTTATTGGGAGGTAATATCGCTCTCCCGGCTTTTTTGTGTACCCCTTTGAGGGTGCTTTCAGATCGTTTACCCATAATTAGGCTCCTCATAAAATATGTTTAGATCACTTTCCTGATCCATTTATCTTTCTTATACCTCACCCAGGCTAATAGAATTTTATAGAAATGTTCTATTTTTACTAAGCCTACTAACCAATATACTGGTATTTTAAATATCATTCCAGCAATTAATGATATTGGTACACCAATGAGCCAGACACCAGAAAAATCCAGGAATAGACTAAATTTTGTATCACCACCTCCTCTAAAAATGCTAACAGTAAAGGTGTAGTCAAGCATTTTTAGGCCCATAGTGATACCGATGATAATAAGGATTCTGGAACAATAGTACATTGTGGTTTCTGATACATTGTATATCCTCATTATGGGAACTCTTAAAGCAATGAGGATAATCCCTGTGAATATAGCCAATAGGGTATGCATAATTATGATTAATTTTGCGGATTCTTTTGCCTGAGAGGTATCACCACGTCCAATTTGGTTACCTATGAGGACACTTCCTGCTGCAAACATACCAAAAAAAGGTGTATATAGGACATTTTCAATGGATGTACATATATTAACAGCAGCCAGAGATTGAGTCCCCATTCTGGCGTACACCCAGCTATACAAGCTCACCCCAAGTACCCAAATACTTTCGTTTAGTACTACAGGCCATGTGACTTTGAAGGTTTTTTTGATAAATTCACTATCAAAATTTATCATTTCTTTTATGGAAGCGGCTGCTATGTATTTGAATTTATATGTGAAAAATAATAGTATCGCCAAGTTAGCAAATCTGGCTATGGCTGTTGCTAGAGCCGCTCCATTGGCGCCTTGAGCAGGAATAGCACCCCAACCAAATATAAAGACATAGTTTAAACCTAAGTTTATAAATACAGAGATACCACTAGCAATAGTAGGTAGATTAACGACATTTGTACTGCGAAGATTTAGAGTGTAGCTGTTGATTAAAATTGCAAAAAGTAAAGATGCCCCGTTGATTTGAAGGTATGACTTTGCTGTATCCTTAATCCTTATATCATCAGTATATAGTGAAAGAATGTGGTCTGGTAAAACAAATATAGCAATCCAGAGTAATGCTAGAGATACCACACTGAAAAGGATTTGGATTCCAAGTATCTTTTTGATACTATTATAGTCACCCTTGCCATAGTATTGAGATGTATTAATAGATAAACCGGTTTGAAGACCAAACTGGATCATGTTGAAAATAAAAATTAATTGTACTGCTATACCAACTGCAGCAACCTTTTCATCTCCTAATTGACTAATCATTAATGTATCAAAAAAGCTTAATGAGTTTTGTAAGAAGCTCTGAAGCATGATAGGCGTTGCTAAAGCAATTAAAGTTTTTAAGATTGGTATTTTTGAGTTCATGCAGGTGAGTATATAGGGTTGATGAATAAAAAAAAAGATCCGCAAAAGCGGATCTCTTAATACCTGAAATGATACAGGAATTACATTTTGAAGAGCATTTCTTCGTATGTAGGGAATGGCCAGTATTCTTTAGCAACAAGCTTTTCAAGGCAATCACCAGGTTCTCTTACTTTAGCCATTTGTGTGAATACATTTTCACGGAAAGCTTTTGCAAGAGCATACTCTCCCTCTTCTTCTTTTTCCTGAGCTTCCTTAATTTTTGTTTCAAGGACTGCAGTTTCTTTGAGAAGAGTTTCAACATTACTTGCAATATCGCTAATTAATGCTTCAGTTGTAGAAGTTCCCACAGAAACAATTTCTTTTATAGACGCGACTTCACTAGCTAATTCTGAAGCATATTCTAAAGCTGCAGGAGCAATTTGCTGTTTAGCCATTTCAACCATTACATTCGCTTCTATATTAATCTGTTTAGCATATTTTTCAGCATAAACATTATATCTGGACACAATTTCTTCTTCTATGAAAACTTTGTGCTTTGTAAATAAGTTTTTGGAGTAATCCTTAATAAGTTCAGGAAGAACTGCTACAGTTGACTTTAAGTTAGGTAAACCTCTTTTTTCAGCTTCTGCAACCCATTCGTCTGAATACCCATTACCGTTGAACACAACTTTCTCGTGGGCATTATAGTATTCTTTAACAATGGCGGTCATCTCTGATGTTATGTTAGATGCTTTTTCTAATCGATCAGCAACTTCCATTAGAATATCAGCAACAGCAGTGTTAAGTACAACGTTAGCACCAGATATGGAATCAGAGGAAGGACACATTCTGAACTCAAATTTATTACCAGTAAAGGCAAAAGGACTGGTTCTATTTCTATCTGTTAGATCTTTAGGGAGGTCAGGAAGACAATTAGCACCAAGTTTTAGGTTACCCCCTTCTTTGGCTTCTAGTTTTCCATCTTTTGCAATCGCTTCAAATATTTCAGTTAGCAAATCTCCTAAGAAGATTGAAATAATCGCTGGAGGAGCTTCATTTGCCCCTAGTCGGTGGTCATTTCCTGAATTAGCAGCTCCCAATCTTAGTAATGGAGCATACATATCAACGGCTTTAATAACAGAGGCAGCAAATAATAAGAATTGTGCATTTTCATGAGGAGTATCACCAGGCTCGAGTAAGTTTTGACCATCATCAGAACTCATTGACCAGTTGTTATGTTTACCAGACCCATTAACTCCAGCAAATGGCTTTTCATGAAGAAGACAAACAAGGTCATGTCTTTTTGCCACTTTTTTCATAGTTTCCATAACCAGTTGGTTAGAATCAGCTGCTACGTTGGAAGTGTTAAAGATGGTTGCTAATTCGAATTGGTTAGGAGCAACTTCATTGTGTTGTGTTTTTGCATCAATACCTAGCTTCCAAAGTTCGATATTGAGTTCTTTCATGAATCCTGCTACACGATCCTGAACAGCGCCAAAATAATGATCATCCAATTCTTGACCTTTTGCAGGCATAGCACCAAACACAGTTCTACCAGATAGAAGAAGGTCAGGTCTCTTTGCAAAATACTCCTTATCAATTAGAAAGTATTCTTGCTCAGGTCCCACAGTTGTTGTAACTTTTTTTGCTGTATTGTTGCCTAATGCTCTTAACACTCGTAATGCTTGAGTGCTCAAAGCATCCATGGATCTTAATAAGGGTGTTTTTTTATCTAATGCCTGTCCATGATAACCAATAAATGCTGTTGGTATGGCAAGTATCTTTCCTGTAGTAGCATCTTTAATAAAAGCTGGGCTTGTTGTATCCCATGCTGTATAACCTCTAGCTTCAAAAGTGTCCCGTAGACCTCCTGAGGGGAAGGAAGAAGCGTCAGGCTCTCCTTGAATTAAAGCTTTACCACTGAACTCCATCAATACACGACCATCGCCTGTAGGCTCAATGAATGAATCATGCTTTTCTGCAGTAGCACCAGTTAGTGGTTGGAACCAGTGAGTATAGTGTGTTGCTCCTCTTTCAATTGCCCAATCCTTCATAGCAGCTGCTACAACGTTGGCTGATTCCAAAGAAAGCACCATAAGTCCTTGTTGAACTGCTTTTATTTCTTTGTAAACAGCTTTGGGCAATCTTTCTCGCATTACCACGTCACTGAATGCATTAACACCATATAGGTCCGTTACACTTGTAGCCATTTTTCATATCTCCTAAAAATAATTTCCTTTTAACGTTTATAATTGTTGCAAAATATATGCCAATATAAGAGATGAGAGATTAAGTCTTTTCTTTGTAACAATTTATTGTTTACAAGGATGTGCTTTTTACGAAAATGTAAACTCATAGCCTACAAAATTGTCGCTTAAGGTTTTGGAGGAGTACTCGTCTGTAGTTTTTCAACTTTGTACTTCTTAACAAATCCACAAGGCCTATACGTCATTTTGGCCTGTCTGAGTCCTTCATCTCCAAGGTCTTGTTCTCTATTGATGTAATTATAGTGTTTTGGGAGAATAGATGCAAAAGCTTTATTAATAAACTGATAAATTCCTTTATATTCATTAATAGCCTTTTCAAAGTGAACGACAAACATCTTACCCGCCGCTAGACTTTCGCCAAGAGTATAAGCGGCTGGTTTTCCATCCACATAAACCATATATCCCTTGAGCTCTAGTTCCTGACATAATTGTAGGGCTTCTATCGCTGCTTTATAATCCCCGTCATCCTCTCGATCTTTTCTCCATTCTTCTATGAGCCAAAAGGCATCATCTTTTCGTTCAGGTGTAAGGGGGACTTCTTCATAGGAATAGCTATTAATAAAGGCATTTACAAGATTTCGTTTCTTATGAAATTTCCTTCCACTTAATGTGGCTAGATCCTCTCTATTGTATAGATAATCAAAATTATCTCTATCTTCCTGAATCTTGTAACCAGATTGCTCTAGCTTACACCAGTGACTGTCAGCTAAATCTTCTGCTAGACCTTTTAGATAATCATGATTATTCATAAGATCTTCAAAACATTCCCACTCAGGAAAACCACAAGGAAGCATAAAGAACTTTTTTCCTTCCTTTATGCCTGAAATAGCACATAGATCTTTGTCTTTTCCTGGAAGTTTTGAAATCTTATATTGATAAGTGTCTCTAAAAAGAAACAAGCCTGCAAAGGTATATTCGCTTATACCCTGAGGTAAAATTGTAAAAAAAGGGTGCATTTCATCCCTGATATCTAATGTTACAGGAATAAAATCTGGATAGTTAGGTATGTTCATAGAAATGAATATATAAAAGTTACAAAATTTGTCCAGTAAAAATCGCAAAGCCTTGACGTGATTTGCCAGATTGAACATCTTTGTAACAGTAGAAAGGAGTCCTATCATGGAAGCAATAATTGTTTTTGGCAGTAAACGTGGTACTACCGAAAAAATGGCTGAGGCTATCAAGAATGTTTTTGAAGCAGAAGGTATTGATACTACAGTACGCAATGCCTATGAAGCTAGTAATGATGAATTGGAAGATTATGAGAATCTTATCCTAGGGTCATCAACCTGGGACGAAGGTGATCTTCAATCTGACTGGGCTCTTTTCGAACGAGAGTTTGAAGAACTTGATTTAACAGGCAAATGGGCTGCTTGTTTTGGAGCAGGCAATAAGAGTTTTGCTATGTTTTGCGGTGCTGTAGACATACTTGAAAATCGTGTAAAAAACAATGGTGGCAAATTACTCAGTCAAAGTTTAAAGGTTGATTCTAGAATAGATGATGCTGTAGAAGAAGCAACAATATGGGCTAAAGAAGTGGCTCAAGAGATAAAAGGATAGGAGTTGGAATGAATCAGGATGCAATAGAAAAGGATGTCTGCGAACGATTTGTAAGATATGTTCAAATATATACAACTAGTGATAGGCATTCTTCAAAAGTACCTACCACAGATAACCAGTGGGATTTACTTAAACTATTAAAAGCAGAGCTAACAGATTTAGGTATGTCAGACATAGAATTAGATGACAAAGGGTTTTTGTTTGCACGATTACCAGGTTCAAAGGGATATGAAAACTTACCCTACATAGGACTAATGGCTCATGTGGATACAGCTGAAGATGCTCCTGGTGAAAATATCAAACCCCAATTACATGAACAATATGATGGTAATAAAATCGTCTTAAAAGAAGGTATTACTATTGATCCTCAGGAAGAACCAGAGTTACTGAGATATGTGGGCAAAACCGTAATTACAACAGATGGGACGACACTATTGGGCGCTGATGATAAAGCAGGTGTAGCTGAAATTATGACAATGCTTGTGTATTTAAAAGCTCATCCAGATTTTCCACATCCTCCCTTGGAAATTATTTTCACTCCAGATGAAGAAACTGGTGCTGGAATGGATAGATTTCCTTTGGATAAAGTTAGATCAAAATATGCTTACACAATGGATGCGGGTGAAGAAGGTGAGATAGAAGCTGAATGTTATACTGCTTATTATGCAAGAGTGTCCTTTAAAGGCATTCCCATACATCCAGGTTATGCTAGAGGGCGATTGGTTAATTCCATATCCATGGCGATTGCGTATATGAATATGATTCCCCGTTCTGAAAGCCCTGAAGCCACAGATGGTAGATTTGGTAATTATTGGGCACAGACGATCCAGGGAAGTGTACAAAACTCATTTATCGATATTTATATTCGTGATTTTAATACAGAACAAGTTGAGCGTAGAGTTAAGGCTCTTGAATCTTTTGCAAGAGCAACAGAAGCTGCTTTTCCTGGTGGTGTTGTTACTGTAGAGGCTAAGAAGCAGTATCTAAATATGAAGGACGAGTTGGATAAACATCCCCTGGTCATGGATAAACTACGTAAGGCGTTGGAAAATGCTGGTGTAGAAGCAAAGGAAAAAAGCATTAGAGGGGGGACTGATGGTGCCAGGCTAACCGAATTAGGTGTTCCTTGTCCTAATGTCTTTGCTGGTGGTCATAACTTTCATAGTTGTAAAGAATGGGTAGGTCTTCCAACAATGGTTAAGTCTGTTGATGTGTTATTGGAATTAATCAAACTATGGACTGAAAAATAAGAATTAAGTGGTTCCTAGATGTAATATCTAGGAACCCTTTTGGATATACTACAGAGAATTTCATAACTTATTGTTCCACACAAACCGGCTAAATCTTCAGCTGTGATTCCACAGCTCGGTCCGAAAAGTATAATAGAGTCACCTGACTTTATGTTTGTTGATTCACCAAGGTCCACCATAAACTGATCCATACAAATTGTTCCTGCAATAGGATAATATTTCCCCTTGCTATATATTTTTGCTTTGTTAGATAAACTTCTAAAATATCCATCAGCATATCCCACGGGTACAGTACCTATATAAGTATCTTCTTTTGCTATGTAAGTTCTTCCATAACCAATAGTTGTTCCTTTTTCAACTTTCTTGATTTGGGTGAATGAAGATACTAATTCCATAACAGGTTTAAAGTTAATATTTCGTTCTTGACTTAAAGAGGGATAATAGCCGTAGAGAATGATTCCTGGTCTTACCATGTTAAATAAACTATGGGCTTTATCAATGATAGCTCCTGAATTAGCTGCGTGAATTAAATCGGGATTAATATTGAGGGATTTTAGTGTAGCCAGTGATGCTTCGAATCGTTTTAATTGAATATCTGTGAATTCAGAAGGGCTTTGATCAGCAATAGGGAAGTGAGTACACAAACCTTTAACTATTATATGGTCCTGAAACAATTGTAGTTTTTTACCTAGAGAGAAAACCTCTTCAGGTTTGATACCAATTCGGCCCATCCCTGTATCGATATTAATATGGATATTAACCTTTCTGTTTAGTTTTTTTGAAACATTAACAATAGGTTCTATCATAGATTCTTCAGGGAGCATGATATCTATATTGTTGCTTACTAACTCTGTTAAATTATGAGATTCTGGATATCCCAACATTAATATAGGTGTTGATATGCCCTCTAAACGTAAAGATAACCCTTCTTCATATGTGGCAACTCCAAAGTAATCCATACCTAACTTAGATAATTCCTTTGCTATCTGGTTTTGTCCATGACCATAGGCATCCGCTTTGACTGCTCCACAGGTTTTGACATTCCTGGGCAGTAATTTCCGTATTTCATTGTAGTTATGTCTGAGGTTATCCATGTAAATGTTGGCATAAGTTGATCGCATTAATGCAAGCTCCTTAAGTTTAAACTCTTGGTATATATATTCGGGGTGTGATAAATTATAGATAACGTGAAAAGCATAATTAAGTACATAGTCCCTCTGTTTTGTATTGTTATCATAGTCAGCTGTGGAAAGATTCCATCCAATGTCTTTACCAATAAATCTGTGAAAGACTTCAAGTTAAAAACCTTGAACGAAGCTACTATAATCCAAAAAGGAATGACTATACCAGTAACCTTTACAAGGAAAGAGGCAAATGATATTGATTCTCTTTTGTTTGAACTGACGGATATGTCGGGTAAAGCATTTTACCAACATCAAATAAAGATAACTGGGGATACACAATCATTTGAGTTTTTGTGTCCAGACCTTAGTAGGGTAATAGAAGAGGATAGCCTGATAAAGGTTTTCTTTTCTGTTTTGGCAAAAGGAAAGAAAGTAGGTTCTGAGGAAATAAGAGTTTTCTATGTATTAAAGAATCCAGAATTGCCAGCAGTAGAAGTCTATCCCAATATTTTAAGTCCTGGTTCAACTTCACTTATATTAGCTGTGTTAAATGAAAGAAATCAAAACTATTATTTAAGATGGAAACAAGGGGATACAATTCTTAAAGAAGGATTTTCAGACAATAGAGAAGATTTGTTGCGTTGGACTGCTCCCTTTAACCATCAGGAATGGGCTTATCCTTTGACCTTAGAGTTATTTCCTGCTGATGCTTCACAAATCCATAGTCCCTCATCAATAAGTATTCCATTAGAGATAATCGTAAGAAATCAAGATCATGAAGACCCAAAAGAATTAGGTCCCGAAAAAAGTTATTCAACACTCTTCCACTTTAGAGGAAATACAAATCCTATTGATTCCCATCAGAGGCTAATTACTTCCAAAGTGGGATTGAAATATCCAAACATAATCAAAGGACAGTTTGGTTATGTTTTTGATAAAAATAATTATCTGACATTAGATGACTCTCTACTTACTTTTGATGGAATACAGCTCAATCCTCAAACAATAAATATAAACGGCTTATTGTTGGAGGATAAAAATTTGGACAGAATACTTACTTTTGTAAATAGTAAGGGAACTGAAATCCTTAAGTTGGGGTACGATAAGGAAAAAGGTTTTTATCTAAGTTATCTTAATGAGATTTTGAGCTATTCTTTGTGGACTCCTGAAAATAATCCTTTTAAATTGAGTTGTTCTTTTGTTCCGACTTCTGATGGATATACCATTCTATGGTATGGTTATGGAAGGATAACCAATATTACTAATATTTCAGCAATTAACTTAGATCTTTCCAGTGGGCAAACCATTATCGGGCGAGCATATAACGGGCAAATACTAATTGATGAATTGGGTCTCTATGATCATGATGCTCTTGGGCGCTCTTCTACAGATGGATATATATTTGAACGCTATCAAAAGGAACTACTAAGCGGGCAATTAATATTTGCAGACGGGTTTGATAGTCTTTATCTAAATCCCTCCTTATATTTACAAGGTATGGGTGATAGTCTTATAAGTTCTTTTGAATTGTATCCCGACAGTAATTTGAAGACTCCTTCCTTTGAAATTCGAGGTTCAGGGGTTCATATAGGTTTAGGTAATATCCTTTTGAACGATGGTGAAATAAAAATAGTTTGGGAGAACTATAATGCAGCACCTATACGAATATTTAAAGATTTCTACTACATCGATAATATTAGGTATCCTTTTTCCTCGACATTCAATACTTATGATTTTGAAATAAAGCTAGCCCAGGATGGATTATTTTTTAAAATACCCAATAAGGATTTAATACCCTTACCTTTTGGTTATGATGACAACATAAATGCTCATATTGAGATAGATACTCATGATCAATCAATCATTTTGCCCCAAATCCAACTTGCATATACTGATGTTAATATTGAATCTTTTAGCTCCCTAGTCTCCTATTAATTAATAAACATAGACTTTGTTTTTTATCAAAATAAGTGTTAGTTTATTAAGAAATTATTGTTTAACTAGTAATAGATAGTAAAAGTGGAGTTTTGTTTTTGAAACGGTTACCTATATTGGGTTTGTTGATAATGATTAATATAGTCTTCTCTTGTTCAACTATCAGTGAGTCTGATAATGATACAGTTGCTGAGGATCGTAGAATAAACGCTAAATCTGAATGGGATATCAACACCTATCTTGAAAAAACAAATCTTACTTCAACACAGTCAAAAGCAATTGCTTCTTATGTTCTTGATGCTAGTTATTACGTTGGTATTGTTGAATCTCAAATATCGGATCCGGTATTAGCTCTTTCTGGAATTGAGTTTATTCAAAGTTATTTTGAAGAGCATAATAGAATCATAACAAATTACAACCAGGATATTGCTATTAATAGTTCAGACAATTTAATAGCAGCAATGGAAGAAGGTAATGACTATTACATAGAGCTTCAGTTCTTCAGTCTTGATAATAATAAAATTATTGGCAGCATCCTTGTTTATGATGTTCTGACAAAAAAGAAAATTTCTATGTTTCCCATAGAGAGTTCGTTGAAGGACTCGATGGAAGAAACCTTTTCCAAAGATATTGGAAAAATCCTTCCTGTTATTCTCGAAGAATTAGATAGATATGCAATCGATAGGGCTATGATGGGTATTCCATACGAACTAGTTATTACTGGCAATATTGATACACGATTGTTAACTGTATTCAAAAAAGAACTTATTTCAAAGGTTGTGGAAGTAAGATCAACTGCAGTAACAGACTTTGAAATAACTTTTATTGTGTATTACATTGGAAATATTATGGAGTTAAATAATATAATACTTGGTATTACAGAAGAAACTACAGGATTGAGTTATATTAAGCCTGTAACCCAATCTCGTAATAAATTGATATTTAATTGGGGAAACACCCCAATCGGAGGAAAAAAATGAAAAGATTTTTTGGTCTTGTATTGGGACTGATTTTGGCTGGGATGGTTGTTTCCTGTGCTAGTTCGCCTAAAGAAACTAACGAACCAGCTTCAGCACCTTTAGAGGTTGTCACTAAACGTCCAGAAATAATTGACCACAAGAATTATGCCTGGGGCAAAGACGTTCCTGAATGGGTTTTAATGGACATTAGTGAATTAGAAAAACTCGATAAATATGAAGATGTTTATCTGTTTAAACTAGAATCTCCTAGAGGAAAGAGCTTAGAAGGTTTGAAAATGTGGACAGAAGATTTTCAAGCTGCTAGTGATGTTGTTAAAATGATCGATACAAGAGTAAGAGCTAAATTTTCTGGTGCTGCTGTTGGCGATCTTGATGATATTGAAGCTTATATGGAAAAAGTTGTTACTTCTCTTTCAGAAGCTAGTATTTCTGGTCTAAAGAAAGAAGGTGACTACTGGGTATTAAGAAGATATTTCACACCTGAAGGTGATGTAGATGAAGATGCTTATACTTATGTTTATCTTTATTCCATACAGAAAGATCTTCTTGATGAACAAATCCAGGATGCTATGGATGGTGTCGAAGCTGAGCCAGAAACAAAAGTTCGAGCTAAGGACTTAGTTCAAGAGGCTCTTAACGAACTAGAATAGTTTCAAAACAAGAGGCTACCCCCATGAAACTGATCAATTGTGTACTTTGTATTTGTTTGTTTATCGTTTTTATGGGGTGTAAGACCACAGAATCACAAGATAATATTTCGACTCCCGGTGATAAACCGGGAGTTCTTGATGAAGAATTGTCTATTATAGAAAAAGGTGATTCTTTTGCTGCTGATGAACAATACTATCAAGCTTTCGTCACTTATCTTACTGCCAGTAATATTGAAGAGAATTCTCTTATAATAAGTAGAATAGAAGGGGTTCTTCCTTATCTTAATATGGGCTCTGGTCAAGAAGATAAAGTATCCGTAAGATTGGGAGAGCAATTATCTCAAGGTCTTAAATTTTACGTTGAACAAAAGACTTCTTCAGAAAATCAGAAACTTGCAGCTATTCCCATTAAACTTAATTATTCCACCCAACTTCAAAATGGAAAAAAGACGGATAAACATTTGGTTTTAATTTCTTCTGGTCAGGGTTATGTTCTTTTTACTCCTCCTGAGGAACGATCTGTTGGACTATATAATGTAAAAGCTTTTTTATACCCCCCAGAATTAGAGAAATTGATAGAACAAAATAAATCTTTATACGACAGTGTATTATCTTTATTAGAACAAAAAAAATCATCTGTTCAGATTAATGTATATTCAATGGCACAGAATATTACTACGAGTACTTTGATATTAGATCTTGATTCGGGAGGTAAGCCCGTTGGACAAAACATAACAGAATTGGGTTTAGATTCGCACTTAAAAAAATCAGGTTATCAATTGAAAGTTAATAATCTGGATCATTTATATGTGTTAGAAGAGGATAATAATGCTGTACTTGATAGAATAAAAAGAGATTATGGCGATACCATAAAGAGAATCATTATTGGAACTGCTCAATTAGAAGACTTCTCCTACGATGGTCAAAATTATTCTGTTAAAGTGTATGGCGATATTCGCGTTTTTAATGTTCAAACAGGTGAAGTTTTGCTTCGCACTCGTAGATATAAACTAATGCAAGGTCAGAACCTGGATAGCACCTTAAACTCATCCTACAGACAATTAGGAATAGATTTAGCTCAAAAACTAAAGGAAGAATTACCTTAGATTATTAAATCTTCCGGACAATCGCTTATGACTCCCCACACTTTCAATGCTTTTAGTCGATCAAATTCAGCTTGATCATTCACAGTCCATGCCAGAAAAGGATGCTTCATGCCCCCTTGTTTGATTTGTTCATGATGAGGTTTTTCCATATCCGCTTTAGATATGAGTGTTGGTAACTTCCCCCCTCGAAAAAGAAAGGGAACTTCTTTGTGTGTACTATATAATTGTGCTGTTGGGAGCGATGTATAACTCTTCTTCCATTTCCTTAGAATGAATGGATCAAAAGAGGATATTAGACAGTGATTTTGTAGATTATACCTGAATATTAATTGATTAAGATTATACAGGAACTCATCTACTTTATAGTTTCCACTTTTGATTTCAATATCATAAATGACTGAATTACCTAACAATTCAAATACTTCCAAAAGGAGTGGTATTTTTTGATCAGAAAAAGTTGGACCGAACCAGCTACCTGCATCAAATTCTTTGATCTGATTAATACCTAAATTATACACAGATCCAGAACCATTTGTTGTTCTGTCCAGGGTTGTATCGTGGAGAACAATAATTTCACCTGTCTGACAAGGATGAATATCTAATTCAACTCCGGCAATGCCATAAGTTTTAGCGAGGGAAAAGGCTGCCAGAGTGTTCTCTGGAGCTTTCTGAGAGCAACCTCTATGACCAAATAGGCGAGGTTTATTAGTTCTTTCAAATATCATTTATAATCCCATCTTTTTCTTGAGTTCATTTAACGCGTTGTCAATTTCGGGAGAATCTACTTCCGTGTTATTATCAGTTGTTACGCCTAATACATTTTCAAATTCCTGTAAAAGCAGTTCTGCATCAACTGTCTTGTCTGTTTCAATATCAATATTGATCAACTGTCCTTTCATAACATCTATTGATGATTTTAGGGAAGACTCTTCTAGAATAAGTTTATCAATTTCTGTTTTTAGTTCATTAACACGTGTTTCTGCTGCTTTTATCAATTCACTTTCACTGGCCTGGGTAGCTAGCTTATGCCTATTTTCCCATAGCTTAAGTTCTTCAGCTTTCTTTTTATGCTGTCTTTGTGTTTCCTTTAGGGCCAGTATTACATTTTTAATCTGTTCTCGAGCGTCTAGGGAATCAAATCCGCCTAGATCGTTTATATTAGGCTCATCATTCATAAAAACAGTTTCTATTGAGCTTATAAAATAGTCAAGTATCAATATGTACCCTATTGTCCTAGTCAAGTAAATTCACTATTTTTATTCAGATGAAAGATTTAGAATACCAAACAGAGGATCTGATAGCCGCTTTAGCTACTCCTTGGGGTGAAAGCGCATTGGCTATTATTAGAACTTCTGGACCTGACTGCATCAGGACCATTAGTTCTATCTTTTCCCAGCCAGAAAAGTTATTAGAATCCAATGGATATACAATACATTATGGTTATCTCCTTGATCCTGTAAGCAAGGAGAAGGTAGATGAGATAACAGCTGCTATATATCGTGAAGGCAAGAGTTATACTGGGCAAGAATCTGTTGAGTTATTTGTTCATGGCAGTCGACCAGGGATATCCAGAATTTTGGATTTGCTGCGTAGAACAGGTTTCAGAGATGCTGCTCCGGGTGAATTCACTATGAGGGCTTTTTTGGCGGGCAAACTTGATTTAACCAAAGCAGAAGCCATTCATGAATTGGTTACTGCAAAAACGAATAGGGCTCAAGCTTTAGCCATGAATCGTCTGAGTGGCGGTGTAGAAGAAAAAATCAATGCCATTAAAAGCAAATTACTTAATTTTTTGAGTGCCCTTTCTCTTGAACTTGATTATGCAGAAGATGAAGTTCAAGCAGTAGAATTACCTGTCGTTCGGATCGAAGAGGCTCGTGAGGATATCTCAACTTTACTCAAAACATACAATACTGGAAAAATATATCAGGAAGGTATAAGAATTGTTCTAGCTGGCAAAACCAACGCTGGTAAATCCAGTTTGTTTAATCTCTTTCTTCGGGAAGATAGATCCATTGTGTCTGATATACATGGAACGACAAGAGATTATTTGGAATCGTGGATCAACCTTAAAGGTATTCCTGTCAGGCTTTATGATACGGCAGGACTAAGACTATCAGATGATCCTATCGAACAAGAAGGAATAAAAAGAACTGCTGATGTAATCGATTCTGCTGATATCATTCTATATCTCATAGACGGTGCCTCTGGAATTTCTATAGAAGATACAACAAATATTAATCAATATGATAGTGATAAGCTCATATGTATCTGGAACAAAACGGATGTATCTCTCCTTAATAAACCTGATGGGTATGTCCCTTTAAGTGCCAGTACTGGTGTCGGTTTTATTGAATTAGAAAGGCATATTCAGGATAAACTGGCTATGGGTCGGCATGAGCTTAAGGGAGACGTTGTTATAGATTCACAAAGACAAAAAGATCTCCTTGATAGAGCTAATGATAGTCTGGAACAAACAATAGAAGGTTTAAATGGGAATATGCCTCTGGATATGATTGCCATTGATTTGAAAGACGCTCTGGATGCCTTGGGTGAGATAACGGGAGAAGTCTCGTCCGCTGATATTCTGAATAATATGTTCTCGAATTTTTGTGTGGGGAAATAAATGGATTTTGATGCAATAGTTATAGGGGGAGGGCATGCTGGTATTGAAGCTGGCTTGGCTCTCGCCAGAATGGATTTTAATACACTGTTAATCACTCAGAACCTGGATACTATAGGTAAGTTATCCTGTAATCCAGCAGTTGGTGGTTTAGCAAAAGGTAATATGGTACGAGAGATCGATGCTCTCGGTGGAGAAATGGGCCGTCTTATTGATGCTTCGATGATTCAATTCAGAATTCTGAATAAGAGTAGGGGCCCTGCTGTTCAGGCCCCCAGAGCTCAAGCGGATAAATGGAAATACCAATCCATGGCCAAGAGAACGTTAGAATTGCAAAAAAATCTGCGTCTCTTCCAGGATACGGTTGCTGATTTTCAGGTAGACACAACAAATAAGAAGATAACAGGTGTTATCACAGAAAGGGGAAAGAAATTTACCTGTCATAAGGTTGTCTTGACCACTGGTACATTTTTAGCTGGGAAGATCTTTATTGGGGAATTTGAAAAGTCCTCAGGACGTATTGGAGAGCCCGCGGCTCATGGTTTGGATGTTACTTTAAGAAAACTTGGTTTTAATGTAGGTCGTATGAAAACGGGAACCCCGGCAAGGGTTGCCAAAAGTAGTCTGGACTTTACAAAAATGGAATTACAATATGGAGATGAAGATGTAGTCCCCTTTAGTTTTGGTCATTCCTCTGTTAAACGACCAACTTTACCATGTTATATAACCTACACCAATGAAAAGACACATCAAATTATTGAAGAAAATATGCATAGAAGTCCTCTCTACTCTGGAAAAATAGTAGGCTCAGGACCAAGGTATTGCCCCAGTATAGAAGATAAGGTCGTAAAATTCCCAGACAGGGATAGACATCAGATATTTGTTGAACCAGAAGGTTTAGATTCTGAAGAGATGTACCTCAATGGTATATCCAGTTCTCTTCCAGAAGATGTTCAAGAAGCCTTTATTCATACCTTACCTGGGTTAGAGCATGCAGAAATCATGCGCCCCGGCTATGCTGTTGAATATGATTATTGTGATCCTAGTCAACTATTTCCTACTTTAGAGAGTAAAATCCTTAAAGGTTTATATTTAGCAGGTCAAACAAATGGGTCAAGTGGTTATGAAGAAGCGGCTGCACAGGGATTGATGGCCGGTATTAATGCTGGTCTAAGTATGCGTGGAGAGGAGCCTTTAATCCTTTCTAGAGCAGAAGCTTATATTGGTGTATTAGTTGACGACTTGGTTACCATGGGAACAGAAGAACCTTATAGAATGTTTACTTCCAGGGCTGAACACCGTATTGGATTACGTCATGATTCCAGTGACGCCAGACTTTTTGACAAAGGTTACCAGTTAGGACTCCATACTCAAGAACGTTATGAACAACACAAACAAAAACAAGAGGGAATCATTCATATAAAGGAATATCTTCACAAAAGAAAGCTTACACGTGATGATATAGCGAAAGATGAACTTCTAAAAAAACATCAGGGAAAGGATTTTTATAATGTCCTTAAGGATCCAGAGGTGTCCCTAAAACGTTTATTGGAATTAGATGAAACAATGCCCTTTGGTCATTCTCCTGAATGGTTGAACCAAGTTGAATTAGATGTCAAGTATGAAGGGTACATTTTAAAGCAGGAAAGACAGATTAAACGCTTTCAGAAAATGGAAACGCAGATCATTCCTTCTAGTATTAATTACGATGAAATAGAAGGATTGAGCAAGGAAGGTCGGGAAAAACTAAAAAATGTTTTACCCCATTCTATTGGTCAGGCAAGCCGTATCAATGGAGTACGAAACGGTGATATTGCTGTATTGATGGTTTCCCTGGGTAGAAGGTAAATGTTAGATATAAAGACCCTTCTGGAAGAAATCGGCATAACTGTTGATAAAGCTCACTATGAAAAACTTTTGAGGTATAGGAAAGAGTTAATTTTCTGGAATCCTAAGTATGGTTTGGTCAATTATGAAGATGAGGATGAGCTTGACTATTGGCATTTTGTTGACTCGCTGGCTCCTATGCCATTGATCAATAGTCATAAGTATGAGAGCTTGGCAGACCTTGGTTCTGGTCCAGGATTGCCGGGAATCCCATTGGCTATCTTTAATCCTGATAAGCATATCCATCTTGTTGAAAGATCAAGTCGAAGGGTGAAATTCCTTAAGGCAACAATACTTCAGTTAGGATTGGAAAACGTTCATATCATTGATCGCAACTTAGGTGAAGTTCAATCAAAGTTTGATCTGATCACTTTTAGAGCCTTTCGACCTTTCAGTGAAGATATTGTTAAAGATATTAAAAACATTGCCCATAAGGACACATGGATTTGTGCCTATAAAGGAAAAAGGGAGCATACAGAACAAGAAATAACTCCCTACAAAGAACAGATTCTAAACAGCAATATAGACACTCTTCCTATGAAAGGAAGAGAACGTCATTTATTGAGTTTTCAGTTCAAGTTTTAAAAACGATCTGACTTTTGTAGTATGTCCATTAACCTCTGTTTATCTACAAGGTCGATGAGTCTAGCTTCAACAAACTTTTGCGCCCCTTCTGAATACTCACCAGGGGTCATGCAGAATCCCCGACCAGCTCGCATATCCTTAATTCTAGCATGAAGATCTCTTAAAAATAGTTCACCAATTTGACCCGTCGTTCTAACAAATCGGAATAAAATGACATCTTCCCATTTTGCCGTTGATATTTCTGCCAGCACATCAGCATACTCATTTTTATTGACATGAATATCAATAATTTTCACTCGAGACTTCTTAAACATATTCTGTGTTATCTTGCGACATAAGGTTACAAACTCACTGGTAGGTGCCAATAAATAAGTTTGAAGATTTCTATTGGAGTGCAGTTCAGAATACTTTTTTATCAGGTCACTAACATCTTTATAACTAGGATTAATATTCCTGATCTCTTTAAATAAAGCTAGAGCTTTTCCTAATTCTTGTGTATTAGAATAAGCATTTCCCAGACGATAACGCAATTCCATCGCAAGATCAGAAGTGAGATTTTGGTGTTTCAAACCAATTTCAAAATCCATAATAGCCTTATTAAAGTTTTTAAGTTGCAGATTAATGGTTCCTGCCATCAATGCTGCATGAGGTCCCATAACAGGATCTGGTCTCAAATGGGTAAAGATTTTTAGGGCTTTGTCACTTTGACTCTGTTCAAAATAGGATTGTGCTAAAAGGAACATACTTTCTTTGTCGTCTGGTTCCAGGTCTAGAGCTTTTCTAAGCATGGTGCTTGATTCTTTGAATTTTTTCATTTTGTACAAACTATGACCAAGATATTTTGAGGTTTCAGGAAGGTCACTTTTTTCTGCCACAGCCTGTCGAAGCAAAGCAGCTGCTTTCTCATAGTTTTTACGTTGAAATTCTATGATTCCCAAATTATTGTTGATCTCAAAAACATCCTGTTTCATCGTTCTTGCTATGGCGAGATTTTTATAAGCTTCATCAAAGTTTTTCATCTTCATCGCACAGAGGCCGTAACGTAAATTAATAGTGTATTCATCCAAATCCGGATTCATGGCTACCAAATTTAACAAAGCTCCATAGGCCTTATAAGCTTTTTCAATATCTCCGTCTGTATAATAGATATCCGCTAGAGCACTAAGGGCTCCTGTATCTTTTGGGTTAATACTTAATTTTCTATTTGCTTCTCTAAGGACAGCGTTTCTGTCTTTTCTTTTCTTGTTTTTTGTTCCAGACCCGTCTTTTCCACTTAAATTCAAGACTTTTATAAAGAAAAATAATATAATTAATAGGACTAATGAGCCGATAACCAAAAAAGGTAGTATGTCAATCATGGCTAAATTATTGTACCTGATAGAAGCCCTTGTCAAGCAAGGAAATCAGTGGTCAGAATGGTAAGGGGAGACATAAATATATGTTGGGGATTAAACAAGCAGACGGAACCTTCTATGCCATTATGGATGAGAAGGAAAATACGAGTAAGAGAGTTGTACTTACAACCAGTCATGGTGGTCAAAAGGGTGTCAAAGTCCCAATCTTTAAAGGGCAGGGCGAGGAAATGGCCAATGCCACTCCTGTAGGCGTCCTGACACTTGATTTAGGTCAGGATAGTTCCTCTAGTCCTGAACTCCATTTGACTGTTGGTGTTGATAGTGAAAGTGTTTTTTCTGGTACGTTGGAAGATCCCGAAACAGGTGAAAAACAGCATCTATCTATAAGTCTTGAGACAGATACTATGAATTTGGGTATGTTTGATGTTCCAGATTTTGATTTAGATCCTGATGAAGGTACGACAGCCCAGGACATTTTGAATGAGTTCCCTGATGCTGAAGACGTGGCTGGTCAATATGAAGAAGAACCAGAAGAGTTCTCTACTGCCATAATGGATGAAAATGATCTTGATAATGATGGTAGCTATTATGGTGATGATCAAAGAGAAAGTAAAAAGGGTTCCACCATATTAAAGGCAGGTTTCATCGTTTTAGCCTTGGCTCTTTTGGCAATTGTGATATACTTGGTGCTAGGTTATCTTAGAGATAGACCTGAGTCTGAACCCTCTATGGAGACAAAAGAACCTGTATCTCAGGTGATGGAGGAAGCTGATGAAAGTGTTCCACCACCTACACCAGTTACCATAGAGCCTGAGAAAGAAGTAGCGCCTGTTGAGGTAGAGGTTAATTCGGACGATGAAGTAGTGGCAGCAGATCCTGTAGTTGTGACACATTTAATTAAATGGGGTGATACACTTTGGGATTTATCTGCTAATTACTATAGAAATCCTTGGTTATACGGACATATTGCTAATTTTAATGAAATACCAAATCCAGATCTTATCTATGCGGGAGATACTTTACTTATTCCTGAAAAGTAGTTTCCTATTATTATTAATGTCATGTCATACTGACGAATCACTCACCCTTTATCAGGCATCACAGAAGAAAGCGCCTCTTCACAGGAGCACTTATCCTCACGGTTACTGGTTTTTTACTTCTCTTGATGAAAATCTTAGCCCTCAGGAACGCTTGGAATATCTTAAGAAAGAAGGTACTGACAGGGAGTCTCCCTGGCGGGAAGAAGCTATTGAACGTGTCATCCAGTTATATAATCAGAATAGTGAATGGGCTAACCTTAAAAACTATTTAGAACCTCTTGTAAAGGAGGATAAGCCCCGTAATATTTGGTTATATAATTATGGTCTATCCATGTACTGGCAAGATCAACGAGTCGAATCTTTAGATGTATGGGAAAAGGTTGATCTGACACAATTATCATCCACATTACAAGAAGAATATTATCTTATCCTTAGCGTAAGTTTATGGGAAAAGGGAATAAGAGTCATTCCTCCAGAAATGATAAGTTTACTTACCAAAACCAGCCCCTCTTCGCTAGATCTAAGATTGGCTAGTTATGTAGAGATCCATCCCGAATTTGATGAATTATTTGATGAGGATTTATTAGCCATAAAAGACCTCCGACTGGCTTTAGCCAGGAATTCCTATAACCAGATATATGATTTATTGGATCAAAAAATAAATATTCCCTCTTCTCTGTATTATTCAATATATAGATATTTTCTGAATCAAAATCAGTACACAAAGGGTAGTCAATGGTTTGGCCAGAAAAGCGATACTGATAGTTCTTTTTATAAAGGATTATTAGACCGTCAATATGGTTATTATGATCGTGCCTATACTTCCTTTAGCGAGATAGAGGATCAATCAAGTTCTATTCCAATGAGGCGAGTCTTATGGTATCAACTGGATTCTGCTTTTAGAACTGACTTTGATAAAGGTATTGAACTTTTAAGTAATAATAGCTCTGTTTGGCAATGGGATGAATACTTCGAAGATCTCTTTGAAAATATTCGATTAAAACAAATCAGCAAACGACAGGGGAATGGCTTAGTAAAACTATGGCCACTGTTATCCCAATATGGAACAGCTGAAATAAAATCTTCCTATGCTTATACAATTGCTAGAATGTCCCAAATAGGATGGATAAATAAGGACGAAGAATACTATTTTAATCAGGCCTATCAAGCCTATCCTTGGGGATTTTACGCAATTATGAGTCGTTACAAGACTCATCAGGAATATGGGCTTCCCAATGGGCTAAGAAAAACTAGTGGACCCAAATCGGTAGTATATGAAGATGCCCTTTGGGAACCTTATTTGTGGTTTGGAGTAGTCCAGGAGGGAGCTGAAAAAATAAATCTTCTAAAGCCCAATCTGTCAGCTTCTTTGTTGTTAAGGTACGCAGATGAGCTAATAAAGGAAGATTTACCTTTATTGAGTATTAGAATAATGAATTTGTATTGGGATAGTGGGTATGAAATCAATAATGAAGAACTCCTCCGTTTTTATCCTCAAGCTTATAAGAAAATGATGGATCAGGTGATTCAGAAGGAAAAACTGTACAGTCCCATTTTTTGGGGTTTAGTTCGGGAAGAGAGTCACTTTCAGGCAGACATAGGATCTCATGCTGGAGCTATAGGACTGAGTCAGCTAATGCCCTCTACTGCTGCTGAAGAAGCTAAACGAATAAAGCTGAAGGATTTTGATTTAAAGAATCCTAATGATAATCTAACACTAGGTAGTCATTATTTGAGACGTTTAAGGGATAGAACAGATTCTTATAGTGATGCCTTAATGGCCTATAATGCTGGTCTAACAAGGCTTCGTCGATGGAAAAATCAATATAGTCGATGGCCGTCGGATCTTTTTATTGATGTTATACCTTTTGAAGAGACACGTAACTATAATAAAAAGGTACTTGTCTCCTCTGTGTTTTATGGTATGCTCTATGATCAACGAACAGCAGAAGAGGTTCTGGATAAATTTTTCTAAAAGGATAGAGAAACATGATGGATTGGTGGCAAGGCTTAATGCTTGGTGCACTTCAGGGTGTGGCTGAATTTTTACCTATATCTTCATCAGGACATTTATTAGTCCTAAGAAATTTATTGGGCTTGGGAGATGTTCCTGTCCTTTTTGATGTATTACTGCATTTGGCGACTTTATTGGCCATTTTTATCGTTTTTCGTAAGAAGATAGGAAGTATCATTTCATCGTTATTGAAGTTTTCTAAGTCTGACAAAAATGAAGCTGATAATAAAAATATAATTATGGTTGGTATGATCCTTATTGGAACCTTAATCACTGGCGTTATTGGTGTATTAATCCAAAAATTAGAAGTTGATAAGTATCCTAAATTTACTTTCTTGTTTTTTATTGTAACAGGTCTGATATTATTCTTTCTTCATGTCTACAAAGGCAAGCAAAAGGAAAGCACAGATTTAAGCACAAAGCGTATGTGGTTTGTCGGTTGTTTTACTGGTTTTGCCCAAGGTTTAGGAGTTTTTCCGGGAATATCGCGATCTGGTATTACCATATCTGCCAGTCGCTTAGCGGGAATGTCTCAAGAAGAAGCAGGTGAATATAGCTTTCTTATAGCCATTCCTGCCATCTTGGGAGCTGTACTCCTTGACCTAAAAGATGCGGGAAACCTATTTGATTCTGTGACACCTTTTGTTTTAGTCATAAGTATAATAGCTAGCTTTTTAGTTGGGTTGGTCAGTTTAACCTGGCTCTTGAGGTTACTTAAAAAAGGAAAGCTATATTACTTCAGCTTTTATCTTATTCCTTTAGGAGTTCTGGGCTTAATCTTTTTTTAGATCTAAGCCCCCTATAAAGATCCTTCTAAATAATCCGATAAAAAGGGAAGGGGGATGCTTGTGGATTCTTTTAGCAACATTGTAAAGAACACCTTGATTGGAGTGGCTAGCTTTATTGGGGTGTCCCTTTTATTATATTCATTAGGTGCGGCAGATTGGCCTGTCATAGGTATCATTGCTGCTCCGGGTAAATTTTTTTATCGCTCTTTTCTCGGTTTATCCTGGTATATACCTATCTATCTGGGTATGCTTCTGTATCTCTTATTATCTAAGAAAAACCATTATCAGCTGGTTTATTGTCTGAATGCTTCCCTCATTCCTTATTTAACATTAGCCCTTATGGTTCAGATTGTATCTGGAGTAGAAGGCTCTCCAGGTGCTGATTATTATCGTAATACAGTAGGGGAAGCAGGAAGTGTTGTTCTTTTTTCTTTATTTATTCTGATAGAAATATTAGCGCTCTTCATATTATATCAATTCCTTTTCAAGCGATTTGCCAATCAAAGTTTATCAGTAAAGGAAAGTTTGACTAGTATTGCTAAGGAAGCGAAGAAACGCTTCTTCCCAGGGTCTGAAAATGATAATGAGAATGAAGAAATTGTAGAAGAAGAAGTTATAGAACAAGAGCCGATCATAGAGGAAAGAAGAGAACCTGATTTAGATCGAGAACTTCATTCTTATGAAGAACGTAATGAGTTAATCAATCAAAGCTTTGTTGAGGCTCAGTCAGAAATGGTTTATGAAGAAGACCCTTTTATCAAAGAAATGTATGAGATGGAAGAAAGGCTTAATCAGGAGCTTAAAGAGTATGAAAATCAGCTCAATAATCCACCCGAAGAAGGTGAGGTTGTAGAATGGGAACGATTAGTTACCCATCCTATGCCAAAGGGTATAGATCAATTTATACCTCCTAGTCAGGGAACTTATTTTTCCAAAGAACAAGTCCTAAAAGAATTAAAAGGTCAAAGTGAAGTCTTAGAAAGTAACCCCATAATCCCGGAAGAGCCTCCAGAAACGGAATATATTCCAGACAATTATCAAGAAGAAGTTATTTCCACCCCTATAGAGGAAACACAGGAAGACCTTCCTCCAGATGAAGTGGTGCCTGAGCCAGTCATTGAAGATTCTGAAGAACCTGTCTGCCAAGAAGCAAAAAAGGAAGATGTTATTGAGACTCTTCCTGTGCTGGAACAAGAAGACTTTGGCGAGGATGATGAAGACGAGGAAGACGACGAAGAAGATGATGAAGAGGATCTTCTACCAGGTGAGGATAGGGATGGACAGTTGCGAGAGGCAAACCTTCCTAAAGGTATCCCTCATGTAGAACGTGATCTAAGAAGTTCCTATGGTGGTAAGTACAAAGTTCCTGTTTCTGGCCTATTAAGACCTCATGGAGACATGTCTTACTTAAAAATAGATGAAGCTACTCAAGAAGCCGCAGAAAAGCTCAGAATGACCCTGGAAGAATTTAAAATTCAAGCAGAAGTAACTGGTATTCGTAAAGGTCCTGTTATCACCATGTTTGAAATCCTTCCTGCACCGGGAGTTAAACTAAGCAAAATTACAAATCTTGCAGATAATATAGCTCTTAGGTTAGCCGCCTCCCGGGTTAGGATCGTGGCACCTATTCCTGGTAAGCATGCTGTGGGTATTGAAGTTCCTAATAAAAAACGATCTCTGGTAAGTTTTTCAGAGATGATTGATTCTGAGCAATTCCAACAAGATGACAAAGCTTTGCCTATCGTACTAGGGAAGGATATCTCCGGGGATGTCCAGATTGTTGATCTATCCAAGACACCTCACCTGCTTATAGCAGGAGCTACCGGGTCTGGTAAATCTGTCTGTGTGAATAGCTTAATATGTTCCTTACTCTATAAGCGTTCCCCAGACGAAGTAAGACTCATGATGGTTGATCCAAAGATTGTCGAACTGAAATTTTATAATGATATTCCTCATTTATTAACACCAGTCATTACGGATCCTAAGAAAGCATTACAGGCCATCCAATGGTGTTTGTATGAGATGGAACGACGTTATGCCCTTCTTGATGCCTTAGGGGCTCGTGATATTACCAGTTATAATAATAAGGTAGAGAAACGGTCCTTAGCGACAAATAAGCTTCCCTATATTGTGGTAGTTGTTGATGAGTTTGCCGATCTTATGGCAACAAGTGGTAAGGAGTTAGAAGGTATTTTGGCTCGATTAGCTGCTATGAGCCGGGCCGTTGGTATTCACCTTGTTTTAGCAACACAAAGACCAAGTATTGATGTTATTACTGGTCTTATTAAAGCTAACTTTCCCTCTCGTATCGCCTTTATGGTAGCCAGTAAGACAGATAGTCGAATCATTTTAGATGCAATGGGGGCTGAAAAATTACTGGGTAAGGGAGACCTTCTCTTTACTTCTTCATCGGAACCTTTCCCTGTGAGAATGCAGGCGGCGTTCCTATCAGAAGATGAAGTAGAAAATGTAGTTGATCATGTTAAAACTTTGGGGAAACCAGACTATATAGATGACGAAATCTTTATGGAAGATGATGAAAATGATACAGACACTGCAAGTCTTTTTGCAGAAGATGCAGACCCTCTTTATGATAAGGCTCTTGAAATCGTTCTTCATGCAGGCAAAGCCAGTGCTTCTTATTTGCAAAGAAGATTAAAGATAGGGTATAACAGAGCGGCTAGGCTTGTTGAAGAGATGGAAGAACGGGGTATCGTTGGTCCTGCTCAAGGTTCTAAACCACGACAAGTCATTCATTTTACAGCATCAGGAGAATAAACATGAACTCTACTGTTGGAGATTTACTTCATTCCATAAAAGAACTCAATCCTGCTCAACAGACATCCTTTCTTATCCAACTACTAGACGCCAATCCTTTATTTGAAAAGATATCCCGGGATGAAGCAAATCTTCTGGTTCAAAGGGATAAAGAAGATGCTGAAAAACTTCAAAGAGGCGTTGATTATGCTTTGGATAAGAAAATACTATCAGTTTCAGATAAGGAGAATTTCCGCTGGTCCATTATTGATGTGGAAGGCAAGACTCCCGATGATGTGCTTCAATTAATAGTAAAAAGTCTTCCTGACAATATAAAAGGAACCACTTTGTTGATCTGTGGTGAGTCTGGTGTTGGAAAAGGTACCTTAGTAGATTTACTATCCTCCCATTATCCTCATGCTCTTCAATGGTCCAATGGGGATATTTTTCGCCTCTATACCTATCTATTCCTTCAGAACTTTCCTAGTAAAAAAGATAATTTAGATGGTATTAGTCTAGAAGAATTGGATGTCATTAGACAGCTAATAAGTATAGAGGGGAACGAAGTCCTTTATAATGATGGCGTTCATAGGATTCCCATAAAGGATGTAAAGAATACTTTGTTTAAGACAAATGAAATCAATAGATTACTTCCTTCCTTTGCTTATTATCTACAAGGGGAAGTGATTAACTTTACCAATCGTTTTATCAAAGACAATTCTGATTCCTTTGTCATTATCGAAGGACGCAAAGCTACCTTACAGCATATTAATTCACCAGTTCGTTTTGAACTAATCCATAGTCAGAAATCTCTTTTGGGAGCACGAAGGGCTGCACAGAAAATCATAGCGGCCTGTCATTCTAAAGGCAAAAGTGTTGCCCTAAATGATTTATTAGAACAATACCAATAAAAAGGGCTACAACCTAAGTCATCTGACTCGGCGATAGCCCTTCCTTTCTAATCGAAACGTTCTCTAGATCTTGTAGAGAGGATCTGCTCCAATTGTTCCTTCAAGTTTATCTAGATATCCAGCTTCACTACATAGGGCCAGATTGTTCTCTGCCAATGCTAGTCTGGATTTAAGATCAAGACGTTCAACTGTTTTGCTGTTCTTTTTATCATTAATAAACTTAGTAAGATTTTTAATATGCTTCTTATAAAGATCAATCTTCTTACTCTGTTGAAGTTTTAATCTTTCTTTATACCAGTCAGAGTTAATGACATATTCTCTGGTGAATAATTTACGGATTTCAGGATCATGTATTGTTTTACCTTCATAAGTTCCATCAACCATGATATGGAGTATAGCTTTAAGTGGTGGAATAAATCCTTCTACAGAACCATCTGCAAGATATTCCTTGGCTACCTTTGCAAAGGTTTCGGTAATGTTCTTAATCCCATCAACAAAGTCGTCCATGTTTTGAAGTTCAGGCTTAAGCATATCGTCATTGAATACAGTCTCAGGATTATCAAAAATCCTTCCAAGGAAGTTCGTTGTAAACTTTCTAGTGATTCTATATCCCAAACAGGAAGCCTTAATCGTTTCCCCTTTGTATTCGAAGTCTTCCAGCTTTTCCAGATACCCATTATCTAATAGATACTTAGGATCCCGTTCAGCTTCTGACATTCGTGACCACATTTCAGGAATGAACAAACTAACATCATGATCTACCTTATAGTTAGGACCAATATGTCCTGCCGCAGATGTAAATCCATTGTAATCTCCCAGAATAAAGCTTAAGAGAGCATTGTTAAGGTCAGTTGTGGCGACCAAGGCATTAAAAGGAGCTTTAGTTAACGCTCCTTCTGTCCCAGCACCTGTTGTGGAAGGAGACTTACCAGTTAGAGAACAAGTAAAGTCCATAAAGATCTCAGGTAGTTCCTGGTAATGAATGGGGTTATATACGGCTAAAGGTCTAATACCCGCTTCATGATCTGATGGGTTGTTTCGTCTTCCCGGTAATACCGCATTAACAGGATTATAGACAGGTTTATCAATAGGAATCTGTCTATAAAGTCTTGTTCCTAATTCTGCTAAATAAAGGTCTGTATCATCCAGTAAGTCTGGACGAACTTGTAGATATCTAACATTCTTTGAAGGAGCTCCATTTACAATACGAGGATGACTGGACACAATAAAGTACTTGTCTTTATCGGTGGTTGCCATTTCTTCAATACAATCCTTCATGGGATCAGTGTATTGATAAAAGTCTATAGTATCCTGCATTAGTTCTTTGGCCTCTTCTTGTTTCAAAGGCTCAAAGTTACTGATAAAGTTCCCTTGGCTGGATAAATCCAATTCTGCTTGTTTATCATAACCTTTCTTAACTGCATCATCAGGTCTCTGGAAAAATCTTGACTCACAGTTTGTAGTGATTTTAACAGATCGGTTTTTGTAAGATTCGCTTAACCCTTCTAGTTCTTTGGAAGGAACGATAACAGAAGCAGAGATATCATCTTCCCATTGTACCTTATCAGCAGGCATAAAGTCTTGTCGTAACTTATATGTCCAGCCAGAACCATCGTGTCTAGAACCAACTCTCAAATAAGAACCCACTAAATCAAGGCCTTTGAATTTAACTTGGTTACCAGATACACCGTTGATGATATCAACGCTGAAATGCTCTCTCCAATTATCACCCCATTCAGGTTGGTAGAATCTTTTTATGGAGAATACCAAGCTTTTAATGTGATTAGGAATTGATCTAAGCCAATCATTAAACTCATCTGTACAATCTTCTGTAGGGGTCAAGAGTTTAATAACAGAACCAAGAGATCTCCTTTCACTAAGAATAGTCCGTGAAGCCTTTGTTCCGGGATGGAACTCCGGTTTGAATCTGTCGTGGTAATCTCTGTTGATGATAGCTTCCGCCATATCCATGTCTTTTTCAAAATCATTGATATAAACAGGACCGAATTTGATGGCATCCCAAAGAGATTTAGATATCTCTGACTTACCTCCACCAGATACGGTACATGGTTTGTGGCAAAGTGTTCCTTCTGCAACAGTTCCTACTAAACGCCAATTGGGTGAGTTAGGATGTTTTTCCATACGAATTTTATAACCAGTAGGATGGACATAAGTGTTTTCAGGTAGAACTCTAATGGAATGAGTCTTACTTCCCTCTTTCCAGGAGGCTTGTTGGCTTTCCAGATCAATAACCGCATTTTCAGGAAGGAAGATGATGTTTGGATATTTTGTATCAACTCCATAACCTTCAGGTTTAACATCAATGGTGCTTCCCAATATCTTGACTATAGTATCAAAAGTTTGACCCTTACTACGTAGGTTTGAATCGGGAACAAACTTAACACCAAGATTGTAACTTGGGAAAGTTAAAGCCCCTCCAGCATGTTCCTCTTCACAAAGTCCTGACAAGTTAGCAGAATAGCCAATCTGAGTCTTAACTTCCTTCTTGGAATAACCAAAGTAGTTATCTGCTATGATAGTAACAATGACACCTTCTTCATTTCTTGCGGTAAGTTTGAAGGGGGTTCCATCATTATAAAGTTCATCTTCTTTTTTCCATGCCATACCGTCTTTTTTCTGTCGTTCTGTTGCCTTATCCCATTGGGGAAGGCCCAGTTCTTTCTTAGTTAAAAGACTCACATGGGGAGCCAGGATTACACAACCTGTATGTCCTGTCCAATGCTGAGGATCCAATCCTGCATCATTGTCAGGTAGGTTAGGATCTCCTGCATTACCAAAAATAGATTCAACAAAGTCCAGGTTACTAACGAGGTTACCGGGAGCAAAGAATCTGATTTCCATAGATTTTTCTGATGTATAAGTAGGAACCTCTGGGCAAACAATAGGTCTAAGAAGAAGGGATACCATGGTATGAGCTTTTTCTTCTTGGTTTGCAGAGAAGGGTAATAGGCTTAACTCAGCAGTAGGCTTTAAGGCCGCTTTTAAGATACGGGCAAAAGCTGTCTTGGGAACAGATTTTTTATCAAAAGGTACAGGTAGTCCGCCTTCACAAACGTGAAAGGATCCTTTTGTTGTTCTTCTATCATTTTTGGGATTATGAAGAACCCCTTGTTTTATTCTATAAGAATGAACTATATCAGTAATGAACTCATCACCGTCTGCAGGAATAGACATTTCTCTTGCCAAACCATAACGGTCGAGAACTAAGGTATTTGATGGTAAACGAGGAACTGTATCTTCCTCTGCATCATCAAGGTACTCATTCAAGAAATCCTGAATTCTTTGATCGACTGGACAGAGGTATTCTGACAGCAGATTATTCTTTTCCCGGAATCCTTCTATTAGATCATGAGCAATCTCAAGATCTTCACTTCCCGCCTTGGTATAAGGAGGGAGACCCAACGCCGCCAGTTTGAGATTGATGTATCGGATGATACGTTCTCTGTACTGGGGATCACTTTGATCAAGATGAACACCAACATCTCGATTTGGTTTCATATTTATGCCTCCGTTTAGAATATTTATGCTGTGCTTTTAAACCCAACAATAATCCCACATAATGGGGAAATCCATCAATGGAAAAATGAAGAAAAATTTATTTATTTAAAAGAAGCTTCACCTTTCTCAAGATGGACTACACTATTATATTAACATAAAGAGGATGAGAAGTTGAGAAAAAATGATAAAAAGCTTATCGAATTATTGGAAAATATGATTCCCTTCCGGTTCCTGGCCTTAGAAGAAAAGAAGGCCCTAACCCAGAGGATGGAAAGGGTGACTTTTAGGGAAGGAGAATTCATTTTTTCAAAGGGTGATAGATCCTTTGAAATCTATTTGATAGAAGAAGGATTGGTCGGGACAGGAAGTATCACCCCTAATCGACAAAAGCCCTTACGTATGATCAGGAGTGGCCACTACTTCGGAGAAAGGGCTATCCTGTTTAAACAACCTGAAAGAATCTTTAGTGCCAAAGCTCTATCAGACTGTGTTTTATGGTCGCTCAAAGGATCTGATTTTATCTCTTTGGTTATTCATTCACGGGCTTTTGCTCATTCTTTAGGTAATATTCTAAGGGACAAGCAGGGGCTCTTTGATGCTTTTGATCACTACACTGCGGAGGTTAAGCGAGGGCTTAATTCAAGCTTTATGGATTGGCGTAAAATTCTGCGTTTATACCGAACCTTACAACCCGCTCTTCATCCGGAAGTATTGAATAATGCTCTCATTGATACTAATGCCTTATCCTATGCTATTCGCAGATTACCCCAGAATGTGACTTCTGTGTTTTCCTGGCTTTTGACAGATGATGTGCCACCTGAGTATCGTTCACCGGGAGACTTCTTTGACAGTATACCTACTGCAGGACGAAGGCGAGAGGCTTGGAAAATGATGGAAGGTAAGGATTTAATACTCCTTCGACATGGTTTCTCAGATTTGCTTGATTTCATTAGCTGTCTATGTACCTATAGTGTGGAGGCGGAAAAAATACGGAAGAGATTGTCCGAACCTAAGTGGCTTGGGTTCCTTCAAAGTTCCAGCCAGATAGAAGGCCTTCCCTTTTCAAAGGAGGAGGCCGAAGGTTTATATCATATATGGGCTAACAATACTTCAGAACAAATCCAGAATATTCTTCTCCATAATGAAGCATTCAATCTAACGCTTCATAAGCAGATTGATAATTACAATAGTCGACGAAGTGAGAAATGGACACTCCAGATTCGTCAAGCCACTGAGGATCTTTTGCAAGTCGATCCTGCTGATTTAAGTGAAGATTGGGAAGTTCATATCATTAGTTCTAATACTCATTCGGTTATCAACTGTCTAAATCCTAGCTTGGCCAGTCATAGAGAAGCTATCCTTTCCTGGGCTAAAGAGAGACAACATCCCTACTTATCAGAACACTGGCTGAATCAAACAGATCTTTCCTATGCGCTTTTCCCTGATTATGTACAGGATATGGGCCCTGTTTTATCTGACAAGGAAGATCTGGAACATGGAATTCTTAGAATAGAGAACACAGCCAGCACAGGGGTTCAAGTTCAGCTTGTTAATATGGAAAAACTCAAAGGCTGGAAGTTAGACGATTCTTTAGAAGCTATTAATACTGAGAAAAAGAAGCTCATTGTCAATATTGATTATGCCTTTGGAGAACAGGCTGAAGAGATAATACGTAACCTTATCATGCTCTATGGTCACAAAATCAGGAGTATAAATATTCTGGGAAAGGCAGGGGCCTTGTTAGGCAAACGGGGAGACATTCTTGTTCCCACAGCCTTTCTGGAACAGGTGGAGGACAGATATTTCTTATTACAAGAACCCTGTGATGAGGCCTGTAAGAGATTACGGGACACTCTTCAAGTAGGAGTTCATAAAGGTCCTCTCCTCACTGTATCTGGTACCTTGTTACAGAATAAGGAAATGCTTCATTTTTATAGAAAAATATGGGGTTGTATTGGTCTTGAGATGGAAGGAAGTTTTTATTCCCGTCCTATCCGTGAGTTAAGTGATATAGGAATTTTGTCAAAAAACATAGATCAACGATATTTTTACTATGTCTCTGATCTCCCCTTAGGCCATCATAGTAATCTGTCTCAGCCTCTAAAACGATCTGAAGGATTACCACCCTTATATGGAATCACCAGGGAAATCCTCAACCACATAATTCGTTAAACAAGCCCCCCTAATTGCCGATAGTTGAAGAGGGGGGTTATATATGTCACACGTTCAACAAGTAATACTTACTTTATTTTTTTTACTACCAGCTTTTCTCTTTGGACAGGACAGAACAATCCTGTACCGCTTTGTTGAACTTGACGGTAACTATGAGTTTGTCGGTCGATATCCAGTAAGTGAAGAAGAATTCGCTCTTCAAAATGTCTATAAGATACAAAAGGACAGCCAGGGCCGCATCACTAAGGTCAGTTATTTTAAAATGGGTATTCCTGCTCCGGATGAGAATTTCAAAGTGGCATCCATTGATATTCAATATTATGGGGATTATGAAGAACGATCTTATAAAAATGCTCTGGGCTGGCCCGATCATGATCCCCTAGGTGCCTATAGTGAACGAATCAAAAAAAACGCAAAGGGTCAAAAGATAGGCCTCTACAAATACGACAGATATGGCCAGCTCATGCCTGATAACCTGGGTGTTGCCTATTATCGTTGGGAAAGCGATGACAAAGGTAATCGCCTTAGATCCCTTCGTTTTAGTATAGAAGGACGTCCTGTCGTGGCCAAAGACGGGCTACAGGAACGACGCTTTGAATGGAATCAGCAAGGTCAAATGACCCTTGTCGCCGGGTATAATGATGCAGGCGAACTCACAGAAAGTGAAGGTGGTTATGCCCAGGTCCAATGGAAATATGATGGTCTTGGCAATCTAATTGAAGAAACCTTCCTGGATTCCCATGGGAATCCCTGGGAAAACATGTACCGCATAGCCCACACGCAATGGACTTATGACGATCGGGGATATGCTATATCCAAGTCTTTCTATAATGAAAACTATAAGCCTGTGGCTGATGATAATGGGGTTCATGAATATCTTTACCGTCGGGATGAAGCAGGTAACCTTGTTGAAGAACGACATTATGATGTACAGGATCAGCTTACTCTGGATTTTGAAGGTGTAGCGATGTATCAATGGGAGTTCTTCCAACAGGGATCAGAGTTTGAAAAACGTATCTATGGCACTGATTTAGAGCAAAAAGAAGATGATTATGGTATCGCTGTCTATAGTGAAAAACTTGATAAAAATGGAAAAACAATTGAAAAGCGCTTCTTTGGAATCGATGGTATACTAAAAAAAGATTCCCATGGGGTAGGAATATATAAATGGAAATTCAGTCCTGAAGGTCTCCTTGATGAAATCAGTTACTATTCCCGTTATGAGGAACCAGGGGCAGGACCTGAAGGGGTTTTCAAAATATCCTACCAGTATGACAGTGATGGACGACTATTAAGCAAGCGCAATTATGGAATAGATAATCGTTTAACCGTAGATAATAAGTCTGTTTCCCAATATAATTACAGCTATACTGAGGAAGGATTGCTAGAAGAACAGGAAAACTTGGGTATCTTTAAGCAGAACATTCTTGACTCAGAGGGTGTTGCCTATTATCGTTGGGTCTACGATCATTTTGGTCGACCTGTCCAAGTATCACATCTGGGAATTGATGAAAGATTAACTGAGAATGTAAGTGGTGTTGCTATATACCGTTATGATTATATTCCAGGTCAGGTAGGAAGCCATAAAATAGCCTATAACAAGAAAGGTGAACGTTTGGGTTCCTAATGAAAGGAGAGTCCTATGAAAATTGCTGATAAAGCAGTCGCGTATTTGGAGTTTGAATTAAAAAGTGAAACAGGTGAGGTTCTTGATTCCAGTTCAGATCATGGCCCCATCGCCTACATACATGGAATGGGGAATTTGGTTCCTGGCTTAGAAAAAGCCTTAGAAGACAAGTCCGCAGGTGACAAAATTGATATCAAGCTTGAACCTAAAGAAGGTTATGGTATCTATAATGAAGAACTTGTTCAGGATGTCCCCAAGGATTACCTGAAGGAAATTCCTGATTTGGCAGTTGGGATGGAGCTGGAAGGAGAAACCGAAGAGGGGATCCAGATTGTTTATGTTAAAGAGATTGGAGAGGATACAATAACCATTGATGGGAACCATCCCCTTGCTGGTAAAACTCTAGAGTTCCATGTAGAGGTTGTTTCTGTTAGAGAAGCAACTAGCGAAGAAATCGAACATGGCCATGTTCATGGGGAACATGGACACCATCACTAATAGATAGATATATGAGTAGACCAGATATTAAGAAATTTACTCTTCAGAATGTATGGAGGGTAATTACAAAACTATACACCACACTGCCAGTGCTGTCTTATGTTGATGAGACGCCCTTAAGTTATAATGATCTTAAGGACAAGGTGGAGGCTTTATCTGCTTTCTTTCAGCAAAAAGGCATTAAGCCTGGAGATAAAGTAGCTCTATTGGCCGAGAATGGACCTGAGTGGGGTGTCTGTTATTTCGCTATTAATAACATAGGAGCTATTATTGTTCCTATAATGACAGAATTCTCAAAGATTGACGTGACTAATATTCTGACTCATTCAGAGTCTTCTGCCATTGCTGTAAGTTCCCGGTTAAAATCCAAAGTTGATACAGGAGCCTTAGCCAAGGATTTCCAAGTATTTTCTACAGAAAGTTTTTTTGACTTACCAGTGCCTGAATCACTAGATGTCCCTGAGATCGAAGAAGATGATACAGCCTGTATTATCTATACTTCCGGAACAACAGGTAAATCTAAGGGGGTAATGCTTAGCAATAAGAACATTGCCTGGAATGCTTGGATGGGACTTGATGTTCCCAAGTATAATGAGAAACAGATCATGGTATCCTTGTTACCTATGGCGCATACCTATGAATGTTCCCTGGGATTCCTTCTTCCTATATTAGGAGGTGGTCAGGTTTTTTATCTAAAAAGGCCCCCTTCTGCCTCTATTTTATTACCAGCTCTTAAAAAAGTAAGACCACATATGCTACTAAGTGTGCCTTTGCTGATTGAGAAGATATATCGTCAGAATATCCTCCCCAAATTCAAGAAGAGCAAGCTTCTAAGCAAATTACATTCAATTCCCTTTTTCCGAAAAATTCTTAACCGGATCGCAGGTAAGCAAATGAAAAAGCTCTTTGGCGGTCGTATGCACTTCTTTGGAATTGGAGGAGCAGGATTGGATCCTGAAGTGGAATTATTCCTAAGGGAAGCAAAGTTTCCTTATTGCATTGGCTATGGTTTGACAGAAACCAGTCCTCTTATTGCAGGATCAAATCCTCAGAACGTTCAATATAAGGGAGTAGGTCCTTTAGTTCCGGGAGTGGAAGTCGTTATCGATGATCCTAATGAAGAGGGTGTCGGTGAGATCGTTGTTCGAGGACCCAGTATCATGCAAGGTTATTATAAAGAACCGGAGATGACCAGAGAAGTTCTCAGTGAGGATGGCTGGTTCCGAACAGGAGACCTCGGTCTTATCGATAAGAAGAAGCACTTATTCATTAAGGGCAGACTCAAGAATGTGATTCTTGGACCTAGTGGAGAGAATATTTATCCTGAAGCTATCGAAGCCCTTATTAATAATATGGACTTTGTAGAAGAATCCCTAGTGTATGAAGAAGAGGATAAATCTATTGTGGCCCGTATTCACTTGGATTATGACTCTATATCCAAATACTTTGAAGGACTGGCTTCCAGTGCTTCACATCTAGCAGAATCAGCAAGCCACATTCCCAAAGATATCGGGGGATACCTTCATCACGTACAGGAAGAGATCAATAAACAGGTGGCTAAGTTTAGTCGAATCAATAAAGTAATTGAACAAAAAGAACCTTTTGAAAAAACGCCGAAGAAATCGATTCGTCGATTCCTTTATACCCAGTATAAAAAGATTACTGGTAGTGGTGATGGTGGTTCAAAGAAAGATAATAATAAATAATAGATAAGGGCTGCTGTAAGACATTACAGCAGCTTTTTTTGTGCCCTATACTATTAAGATCAAGATGATGCAAATAATAAACGTCAATATCTATCGAGATTTAGACCGGTTAAAATGAAGATATAGAACTACAATGGATATATAATATGGATATATGAAAAGTAAAATATTTGTATTAATCCTGGTTTTAGCAATAATAATAGATTTGAACTGTCAGAATACTAATACTATAGAATTAAAATTGATAAATGACGCAATATTGTACCCAGACAAAGGATCTCTTACTACTGAGGATCGCCTGCTTGAATTAGATGCTGGAACCATAGTCTATGGAGAACGTATCTCATACTTAGGTAATATTGATAATAATAGATGTTATCTTGCTGTTATAAATTATGATACAAAGAATTATAAATTGCTTTCAAATGCCTTAGTGTTAGCCAATACAAGTACATTGTTTCCCAATGATTATTTGACTTTAGATGCTTCAAAAGATGCAGAAATCTGGATTCCTGCTTTTAATCTGGATATTGTATCCGGACAGAGTAAAGAAATAGTTAACAAATATTATGGTAAAATTAATGAATATTTATTGAGCCATGGTCGAGGTAAGTACAAGATATCCAGTAATTTTGTAATATCTCAAATTTCTATTTCACTCAGTTATTTAACAACATATCATTATTGGATTCATAATATAGAGAAAAAAGAGGGAGGATACCTTGCTACTGTTGAAGCCACTGACAGGTTAAAAAGATATTATGAGCAAGGTGAATATCAAGAAGACTATCTTTTAGATCTTCCTACATATCGTGAGAGACGTACTTTTGGTTTGTTATTTGTCAAGGATAATAAATACATGAACATATACCTGGATGATATAAATCATCCCCTTGCTGAAATGATACTAGTTGATAGTGATTTTTATTATGCTTTGTGGGAGGAGGTTTATTCAAATTTTGAAGCTGACATTTCCAACCTAAACTGGCCAACAAGAGCTGATGGTTCTATGGACTATCCCATAAGAAACCCTAAATTATTACCTACATTTAAACCTACACATACTTTAACAAATGACTTAAAAATGAGAGCTAAAGATTCCATAGATTCTGCTTTCTTCGCCACTTTGCCGAAGGGAGAAGAAGTCCAGTTAATAGAAAAAGGATCCACGGATACTATCGATGGTATAACAGCTCCTTGGTATCATGTCTTAACAAGTAAAGGTTATTATGGTTGGTGCTTTGGAGGAAGTGTTAAAGAGGTTACTAATGATTTAGTGTATCTCGTTCCTATGATTATAGGTATTGTTGTTTTATTAATTGTAATAGCTATTATAATGAGCAAAAAGAAGAATAAAAACTTTCAGTAACACATATTCCATGAGAAAAGAAGGTTACCAATAGTGGTAACCTTCCCGTTCTATCGATTAGCTTATTTGCTTTCCGCTAGAAGATCAATTTTTCCTCCAAGGGCATTTTCTGTTGCCCTTGCTCCTGCTAATCTTCCTGAATTATAGGCCCATCCCTGAGCTGCACCTTCTATGGTGTGAGCATAATGATCTGAATAAATAGCACCTGCATCAGCACCGGCAGCATAGAGATTCTTAATGGGGGTATATCCTTGGTCAGGATCATTAAGAACTACTTGTAGATTGGCGTTTATCCTAACACCTCCAACAGTACAAAGGTTATTAGGTCTTATCTTAAAAGCATAATAGGGGCCTGAGCTTAGATCATACATATGTTGACCCAGCTTACCATATTGACTGTCTTTCTTGTTCTTCGCATCACTGTTATATTTGGCCATTGTCTCTTTTAAAGCCACAGGATCCATTCCTGTTTCTTTTGCCAATTCGTCGAGAGTATCCGCTTTTTTTACGTCACCTGCTTCAACCATTTGATCAACGATTTCTGTCAGGTTAGGCCATCCGCTATGTATGGGAGTCAGCTCATGAATTGGTCCCATGGCAATAGGTTCATTCATTCCAGCAGCACTAGCTCCTTTTTGTTCAAGAGTGTTTAATAATGATTCATTATAAAGGAACCATGCATAGTCTCCTTGGGAAACAAGGGCATTTGTACTTAAGGCTCTATCGTATACAATATCTTCATTGGCGTATCTAAAACCACCAGGATTTAACCAGGGTATTATAGGTGTATAGGCTATGGCTGAAGTGGCATAGGTCTTAGCTAAAGGATGATCAAAGTCTCCTGTTACCTTGTTGGCTCCGTCTACAGAAAAAGTATGAAGAACCATTGCTTCCATACCTCTGGTTGCTGCCCCAAGGTCTACAGCCATATTGATTCCGTCTCCCACATTGGTATCATAACCGATTGATTTAACATGGGGGCCGCCTAGTGCTTTGGATACCATCTCAGAGTTACCAACAAAACCACCTGAAGCTATAATTACTGACTTCGCATTTATTTTATAGGTTGTTCCATCGTGGGCTTTCGCTATTACCCCTTTGACGATACCATCTTCAACCATGAGTTCCTTTGCGGGAGTTTCATAGAGAATCAGAGCTGCATTATTACTTTTGATTGTGTCAAGCATGGCCCCCAGTTGGTCCTTAGTCTTGGTAAAATCATCATACTTGTGATAACCATTGGTTCCTTCTGTATGGCTTTGTTGTACTGCTTCTTCCATTTTATGAAATACAACGCCATGAGCTTGGAGCCAGTCCGCTGTAGTTGTTGATAATTCAAGGAATTGTTTAACGAGATTGGCATCAGCTTTCCAGTCCATTTCTTCCATATATTTATCAAAAATCAAATCTATATTAAGAGGTTTTTGACCTAATTCCCGGGCTTTTTCACTATCAGCGGCAAAGAATCCTCCCCCGTTAGCTGTAGTACCACCAGGAATTGCTGTCTTCTCCAGGACAATTACTTTTGCACCATGTTCTGCAGCTGTTACGGCAGCGGCTGTACCAGAGCCTCCTGCTCCTATGACCACAATATCTGTCTGTAGTTCTTTAATTTCCCCTTCGTTTTTCTTAACAACATCTCTACCTAACTGTTCATCCTTAGCTCCTGCATTAAGCAAGGCTGCTTTAATGGCATCAAGTATACCATTACTAACCATGGTAGCCCCTGAGACTGTATCAACTGCAATAGATTGTGTATCAACAACAGCCTTAGGGATTCTGCTAAGAGCGGCATCCGCTATACCATCAGTTTCACTATGCTCCAGGATCTTTACATCAGTGATTTTCTTGTCATCTACTGTTACCTCAACCTTTATGGGACCATTATGGCCTTCCCCTTCTCCCGTGTAGGTACCTGGTTTGAATGAAAAATCCCCATTTTTCATTGAACATCCACTTATTGAGAAGATACTCACTAGGGCAATGCTCAATATTAGGAACTCCCATCGTTTCCTTTTTTCCAAATGCATCAACTTACTCCTTTTATATAGATAATAAATTATCTAAATAGAAGCATAAACTCCGTAGCAAATACGGAGTCAAGCGATTTCTGAGATAGGAAGCCAGCATTCAAAATATTGTATCTTTTCTGTGTCTTTCTGCTCTTCATTGAGTATCCAACCGGTAATATCCCCGGATAGCCTATATCCATTATCCTCAATATATTTAAGAGCTTCGGAAAAATGCCCTGTTGATATGGGGGAAGTACTTGAACTTTGAATTACCGTGTGAAGACATAATTGGGATGGAATTCTCTGAGAGCTATGATGCTTTAGTTTTTCAGCTAATACGGAATTAGAACATCTTAGGGCATAACCAAAATTAATGTTTCCTGCTAATCCCTTTTTGTCCCTCTGTATATAAAAGGATAATTCTATATAGGGAAGATGAGCAATCCAAACCTTATTAGCTTCCAGAACCTTATCACTGGTATCGAACTCATTGTTTTTCTGGTTATAGTAAATTAAGATTTCAGGACTGTGCACAATTCTGTATTTTCCGTTTAATTCAATGGCGTTTTCATGATCATCAAGGAGTTCTTTAATACGGGTTTGGATACTCTGGTAGTGCTTCAGTTTATTAGCAATCTTTTCTTCCTGTATTTTCAACTTTTCTATTTGGAAATCATTACCCTTATTTACCATACTAAGAGAGTCCTCAAGGTTAAACTCCAGTTCTCTGTATAGTTTGTAGGCCATTATCTTGTTGAGATCTGTTGATTCAAAATATCGATAATTATTTTGGCTATCTCGTTCCGGGGCCAGAAGTCCCTTGCCCTCAAAGAATCGTAGCGTATCAACTGATACTCCCAGAATTTTCTGTATATCACGCGGTTTATATTTCATTCCCTCTATTCCTGTCTAGGATTCCTTATGATGACTAGCCCTCATTCCTTCTGTCAACTAAAAGATCTTTGTTTTCTCTAGGAAGATGTATAGGGGGATTATGGGCTTTGTTCTTTGACCTGGGATCTAATAATTTTCCAATAAGAGTTACACTGGGACCAATGCTTAGGGCCATTATTACAGTTCCCACCGTTAAGGCCCGTCCCAATAGAAGCCCAATGATGATGGCAGTGAAGTCCCAACAGATTCTGACAACAGGGAAGGGAAGCTTTAATGCCTTAGTAAGAAGGGTAGGTGCTGCATCATAGGGTACTTGTCCTAGATTTGCATTCATATACAAGGCCACAGAAATAAGAAAAGGAATCAAAGCCAGGACAAAGACCGTTGTTCGATAAGCGGGATCTATAAAGATTTGCCCTGGAAGATAGAGGGCCCATAGGTGACGGCACAGATCACTTATATTACCGATAAGTGTCATATTTAAAATGGTACCAATATTGATAAGCTTACGGCCAAATATCAGTTGGGGAATGAAGAGAACAAGATTAACCAATATCATGCAAAGGCCAAAACTAATGTGGAACTTTTCGGAAAGTGCCATATTTAGAAAGGTGGAAGTATCCAAACCAAAATTCACTTCAATTAGAAAAGACAAAAATACACCCATACCAACGATCCCTAACAACATCAACAGAAACCGTCTTGTAAAATCTTTATTGAATAATTTCATCTGGAGTTTCCTTCCTTTAAATATTAGAATATCACTATAAATAAAGAAGGAATTAGAAGAATAGTTCTGATTTATATGAGAATATCGTCAATAGTAGGAATATTGTATGGCCCTTTCCTCTAGTATAAGTTATGCAGACATTAATCAGCGAGAAGAGAAATCCCATGGTTCTCTTTTCTTACCTGTCGCTTGTTATTGTGTTCATTTTCCCGAATCAACCATTCCTTTACATTGGCATGATGAGCTTGAGTTCATCATTGTCTCCAAAGGGCGATTGCAAATCCTATTCGGAACAGAGAAGCTTGTATTGAATCAAGGAGAAGGGATATTTATCAATGCCAATGTTATTCACAGTGCAGAAGCGGTTCCTGGGATCCGTACTATGATTCTTACTATAGTCTTTCATCCTAGACTCATAGCAGAAGCAAATACTCAGTCGATATGGAAGACCTATATAAATCCTCTCATTAATAATCCTCAGCTCCCGGTTCTCAAATTAACTGAAGAAATCCCCTGGCAGAAGTCCATCCTTGCAGGCATTTATCAATCCTGGGAGATTCTGGCTTATGACAAATTTGGTTACGAACTTAGAGTTCGTAATGCGCTCTCAGAAGTCATCTTAACTCTTATTGAAAATCATCAAGGACAAAGTTTTCCAGAGTGCCAAAAGGATCGACGGAATAATGAACGACTGAAAGAAATTCTGATGTACATACACAGTCATTATTATGAGCCCATCTCCTTAGAGGATATTGTTAATGTAATGGCTATGAGTCGAAGTTCTTGTTTGCGGTTTTTTAAAAACACTCTGGGAATGACACCATTGAACTATGTTACTCAGTATAGACTTATGGCCGCTGCTCAATATCTGGAAGGAACTGATTGGCTTGTCTCTGAAATAGGTTATCGTTGTGGCTTTAGCGACATGGGATATTTCTCTGGACAGTTTAAGAAAAAGTTTGGAGTGACTCCTAGGGAGTATAGGATGGCATTTGATAGGTAAAATACGTTAGTAATACAAGTCATAATTCTCTATCCCCATTATCAATCCTGAATATTTTTGTGAAATGGATTACATATGAAGGCAATTAAGGAAATAGAATGGATAACATCCAGAAAATACAATGAGCGAGAATTTAAGTCATCTGTGGAAGTTTTCAAAGGAGAAAGAGAAGTTTCCTCCCCTTTATTTCTCAGAAAAACGCTTTATGGCACAATTAAATAAGTATTGACTAATACTATGATTGACAGCTTTTTCTGTATCCAAACTCACTTTTGCACCTAAACTTTTTAATCGTTCAAAGGCTTGAGTGGCAAACTGAATTGATATAACAGGATCTGCTTCTCCATGGAATAAATGAATAGCCGTTTCTTTGGGGGCTTCATTAGGTAGCTGAGCATAGCGACCGGAGAACCCTAATACTTTTGCAACTATCCCATCATGTGCTTTAACCGTTTCGAGGGACATTATTGTGCCTTGTGAAAAACCAACTAACACTGTTTGTTTTTCTGAAAACCCCAGTTGTTTTTGTAGTGCTTTAATCATATCTACAAATTGGGGTAAAGCAGATGTGATGCGTTTCGTTCGATTTTCTTCAGTCACATTTTTTATGGAAAACCATTGTCTTCCGCCAAAACCGCTGTCAAAGGCATCGAAACCATCTACAACCACGCAGTGAGCTGTTGGATAAGTTTGATTTATTGCTTTACCGATGGGTGCCATATCTTCCTTATTGCTACCTACACCATGAGCTATAATAACTAAATATTCCCCATTGTCTTTTGGTGGATATTCGATGTAATTTAATGACATTTGTTTCTCCTAGTAGATGTTGAGCATCTAACACTTAGTGTTAATAGAAGATAGGAAAAGTAATGTTATCAGTCAAAAGAATTAAGTTAAAAAAAGAGATTACTTAAACGAGGGAAAGATTTAGGAAGTTCACCAGATTCAATACAGAAGCATTCTCCAGAAGAGATAAAACAATTAAAATGATATAAAATATGAACTTGAAAAGAACAGATTAAAGACTCTTTGCCATACCAGTTGATATACACAATTCTTTTTCGTTAAAAATTTTTGTTCAAGCTATAAGTAGTGGACCTCAGACTAGTACAAAAGTACTCCTTGAGAGCTATTTGTCGTATCTACAATCTTACAGTGGATGAAACGATTTCTCAGGGAAATGAGTGAGCATTAGAAGATTTCGCTATTATGCTCCATAGCTGGTGTTTCCTTGAGTGGATATTACCTACATCCTCAATGACTCCGGTTAAATACCGGAGCCATTGAGCCAGTCTATTTAGAACCAATTGTCCATTTTTGGGGGCAGTTCAATGGAGATCAGCCTTTTTTTACACACATTTCAAAACGTTATTCTATCTTCCGAATGAGATTATTACTGAAATCTGCCACATAGAGGCTTGCCCCAAAGTAGATAATTCCTCTTGGGAGATAGAAACTTGCCTCCTTACCCATTCCATTATTTGCTCCTTGAGAGCCCGACCCAGCTAATGTGGTAACCTCGCCAGTTGCAATTACAATCTTTCGAATTGAGTTATTACTAGAATCGCTCACGTATAGGTTTGTTCCGTCAGTAGTGATTCCTAGTGGATTATTGAAGCTTGCCTTAGCACCGATCCCGTCGTCAGAGCCTTCAGAGCCCGACCCAGCTAATGTGGTAACTTCGCCTGTTGCAATTACGATCTGCCGAATCCGGTCATTTCCTTGTTCAGCTACATAGACGTTTGTCCCGTCAGTAGTAATTCCCTGTATGGATTTGAACATTGCCGCAGTACCTATTCCGTCTTTATAGCCAAAAGAGTGCGTTCCAGCTAATGTGGTAACTTCGCTAGTTGCAATCGAAATCTTTTGAATTAGGTTATCATAAACATATGTGACATAGAGGTTTGTCCCGTCTGTGGTAATTGCATATGGATCACCATAGCTTGTCTCATAAAATGTGGTAACCTCGCCAGTTGCGATTACAATCTTTCGAATTAGATCATTCTTTTTATCGGCCACATAAATGTTTGTTCCGTCAGTAGTGATTCCTTGTGGATGGTTGAAGCTTGCCTTAGCACCGATCCCATTGTCAGAGCCATCAGCACCCGACCCTGCGAATGTAGTAACCTCGCCAGTTGCAATTACAATCTTCCTGATCTGCTTATTATAAGTATCAACTACGAAGAGGTTTGTCCCGTCGGTTGTGATTCTAGCTGGACCGTCAAATCTTGCTGTACTGCCTGTTCCGTTTTTAGAACCGGAAGAACCAGATCCTGCCAGAGTGGTGACCAAGCCACGAATATTGGAAGGCGTTGGTTTCTCAGAGTTGTCAGAGTTGTCAGAGTTGTCAGAGTTGTCAGAGTTGTCAGAGTTCTGAGAGTTCCCAGAGTTCCCAGAGTTCCCAGAGTCACCACCACCAACTGGATTGCTGCATGCAGTTAACATAATTACTAAAGTCAGAAGGCAAACGCCTAATAGAGTCTTTACTGAATTATTCTTCACTTTTTACCCTCTCATATGTAAAATGTTAGTCATTATAAATGACTAGTTGGTCAGTATTATAGCACGCTAAATGCTTTTTTCAACAGAAGCCGGTTTTTTTTTCAAGAAGAGGTTTAATGGAATTACCCCAATCAGAGAGCCTTTTTAGCTGGGGATTTCTTTTCTTTCATCCCTTTCTCGAAAAACATGGTAGGCATCATTCCAGCTGATTGAATAAACGGAAGACTATACAGCCCGCAAGGCCTCTGTTTAAAAGGAATACTGGATGAACAACCAGATCTCATCCTTAAAATAGCAGCGTAACCCACCAGGAAGAGTTATGATCGAAAGTTGTGAAAGGATAAAAAAAGAGTAAATCCTCCTTTGAAATGTTGGTAACCACACCACTTTCATACACTAGATTGGCTACATACTTAGATACAGTTTTTTCTCAGACATAATACTGCATAATATGTTAGGAGTAATTATTTCAAAGAGATATTCAGACCAGTTCAAGAAGCAGATAGTAGAACTAATAAATAATAGTAAAAGTATAGTGGTCTAATTTAGGAACTGTACCGACTCTTGGAAGCACTATAAGTTGTCCCAAATTGGGAATTATTTAGTGCTGTCTTTCATTTAACGTTTCAGGCATACATGAAGTTGCCAGGGAACCCCTTTAAGGGGGTGATGAAGGAGTGGAGCCATGTATGCCTAGTTAAGTACAGCTCAATTTTTGAGGTGTGCCTGCAAAATGTATTCTTTATACTCTTCATCATATTCCATTTCTTTATAACCATTCTCTTGAAAGAAATTTAGAGCTTTGACGTTATCTTTTTTCACTTCACATTGAACGATATCATGTTTTTGAAGTCTTTGAATTGTTTTCAGATAACCAGATCCAAGACCTTTTCCTTGATGATCTTTTGAGAGTGCAAACATTTTTACCCAAGAAATATCAGGATCTTCTTTGGGTATACAAAAGCCTATAATTTTTTGATTGTCAAAAAAACTATAGATTTCATGATTTACATGACGCTTTCCTTCGAGCCAACCAGTGAATGATTCTATCGAATGCTTCTTTCCATCAGATGTTAAGAAATCAGAATTTTCATTCCAAATTTCAACAACTTCTGGTATGTCTTGTTCAATAAAAACCTTTACCATATAAGTTCCTCAAAAATTGAATTGCATTTGACGTATTTTGAATACACAACGTACTACGACCAGTTTGCTGGTCGGTGCTGATTTTGCAAAGCAAAATCTGTAACTATAGTGGTCTAATCCAAAAAACTATATTTTCATCTTTATATTTATTTGCGTAAATTGTTGTAAGGGTAGTTCCCCATTTTCCGCCGCCTAGTATGGTGATTTTTCATTTTTCTTCTCTTTTTAAACTATAAAACATACATAATTAATTTAACATCATGACCAAAAGGATCTATTGCATCAGCTTTTGTTACCTATAAATTCTTGATTTCAACTATATCAGTTAAGTGTTAACTATTCTTTTATATATAATATTCTTGTTAAACCTATTATCTATTAAAAAACTCTTCTTGAGTTCAGCTATCTTATTATATAAATTATCTGAAGTGTACAGAAAATCTATTTGCTTAAGTTTTAATAAATTCATAAATAAATTTTCAAGTCCACGATAAAACGCAATTCTAGTAAGTTTTTTATTATTCTCTAAGCCATTAAGTGATCCTAGTTTAGATAAAAATCCAATATACAAAAATCTTAGTTCATTATTATGGAGCCATCTAAAATCTTGAATTTTGGGTAAATAGTCTAACATCAAGTATTTTATAGATGGTATTTCATTTATAAAATTTAAAGACCTTTCATCAACTCTACTATTTTTAAAAATTTCGAGTTCATATAAATTACTGGTATTAGCAATACCTTCAAGTGCTATTGTTGAACCACCTGTTAACCTGATTTTATTAATAATAGTGTTGTTAAATATTGAATCATCATAAAATGTCCCAAAGATTTCTAATTCACCAATATTGAAAGGTAAAACAAATTCACATTTTTTATTTAATTCTGCTAATCGTAGATATGCAACTGACTCAATATTATTTAAGAAGTGTAGACTTTCTGGTGAAAAAATCCATATTGATCTAAGTTTAATTTTTTTATCAAGTCTAATTTTAGGAATTGGACAACGTAGTTGAATATGAAGATCTTCAAATCGTGATATTTTATTGATCTCTTCTTCGAAGGTGTCTCTATTTTCTTCTGTTATAATTAATTCTTTAGTTGGTTTGTAATATTGTTTAACTCTATCTAAAATTGAATTTATCATATCTGTTTCATCACTTTCAAAAGGAAAATTTATTACTACCTTATTTATTATCTGATCAATTTGGGAAATTTCCCAGCAGTCCCTTTGTGTTAACAAACTTTCAAGAATTAGCTCCGAATCTTTAAGTGTAATCATAAGTCCTATCCATTTATTTTTTTGCTTGAAAAACCTTTTTCATGACAATAGGCAAGTCGGTCTATACGCTATCTATATTTCTAAATTTGGAATAGATAATTCATCCAGAATTATTTCATTGATGAGAGAAAAATCATCTAAATCAAATCGTTGAAAAATAAATTGGCCATCTTTATATGCGAGTAATAAATATTGCTTATTGGCTACGTCAATATCTGATTTAAGAATTCTTTCATATGTCCCTAGTTCAATTAGGTTTTTCCCGGAAGGATCGGTAATAACTCTTGTGACATTGTCTAAAAGAGTTATTTTCCCATCATTATCCGAATCATATTTTATTAAATCGAAAACAAGCTGATAAGTATCACCAGGTTTAGAATTTATATCACTTTGGATCCGCCATTGATTATAGCTTTTTATAATTTGGTTGTTACTTTCGAACAACCATCGCGTATTCATTTGATTTCCTTCAATAAAAAGAAGGTTCTTAATCATGGAAGGTTCTCCTGAATAACTTAGCTTACTTGTAGTATCAATCGTTTTTAGTTCTATAATATATGTATCTGAACCGTAAATATTTTTAATATAGCCTAAATTGTATTTAGTATTATTATCATTTTTTTCCTCAGTGGTATTAACTTGAATGGTATTATCAATTCTTCTTTGATTAAATGGTAAAATATCGATTAATAAAATAAAAAGCAGGATTAAAAAAACTGAAAGAACTCCTAAAAATAGAATTGAATTTATTCGTGTAACAGTTTGAAAAAATTTTCTTTTATTCAAAATCTAAACTCCTCTCTGGCGATTTTATCTTCAGATATGCGTATATAATGGTCTAATCAGCAGTATGGTGTTAAGTTGGCGTAATCGTAGCGTATGGAAAGATTGTGACAATAGACAGGTCTGCTGCATTGGTTTGTTCTACAGATTCCAGATTACATCTCATCTACATATCTTTCTCTCAAGTCATTGAATTCTTTAATGATAACTCCAATTTTTATGTTATCACAATTTAAACATAGTTCTTTGCTGTTTTTTCTCATAGGTTTTACTCTAACTCCAGTTTTACACTTTGTACATTTATACCCAGTTTCCCTATATGCATTAATGCCATGATCACAATTGGGAATATAGGCAGCAATTCTTGCATATTGCTTCATAGGATAATAGATCGGTAAGTTTAAGTATTTCAATTTTTTTAAATTACAAATTGGATTCAATTTTTCTGATTCGATATATGTTGATGGAAGGCCAAGATATTCTAGTTCGTGAAGATACTTTATTGGTTCAATATCATTTATCTTTTGTTTTCCATTTATACCACCAGAAAGTATGAATCCTTTTAAATTTAAAATAGATTCAATTCCTTCTATACTATGTAAATTTTTTTGTTCATGAATCTCCAGCCATTCTAAATTAGATAAATTTCTTATAAACTTTAAATCTGAAGTCTGTGTTGAACTTCCCAGATATAACCGTTTTAACGATTTCAATTTACTTATATTTTCAAAATTCCTGATTCTATTTCCGCTCCATTTGACAAACAGGCCTTCCAAGTTAGTCATTCGAGTTATAGCATCAAAGATTTTCTGAGGAACAGAACTATATAAAAATAGTTGTTTAACATTATTCAAATAAGGTAAAATTTCTGCCCATTCATCATTTAACTTCTTTTGTTTACCGGTACTCAAATTTAGCTGGGTTATTACTAGACGTAAGTCAATTTCATTATTTGTTAATTGTTTTGTATATGAAATATTCTGAGGTGGATTTTCTTTTCTATGTTCCCAAGAAAGAAAATTAAAGGATTCTATCTTATTTCTTAAAATTTCGTTCATTGGATTCCTTTTCTGTAGAACATATTACATCTCAACTTTTCCTGTGATCAAATAAAATCCTAAAAACTACAAAATAATTTTCATTGTATACCCAAATCTTCAATTAAAGTTAAAAAATCAATAGTTATGAACAATATAAATAATTGTTCAGAGGACCATATGAAAGATAGAATAGATCAATATGAAGAATGGCAGATTGAACAAGCTATAATGGCTATATTCAGCCTTCAATACAAATCCTATGCCACTGAAAAGACTTTTTTACCCATTTGGTGTTTGCGAATTATCCGGATTTTTTAGATTGTTAGATCAAATGATAGTTCTTTGATTTTATCCTTCTTGATTCTTTCCAATAATACATTGACTGGTTAAGGAGTGGCTTCTTATTTACACTGGGCAATTTACGCTTTTTTAATAGTTCCCCTTTGAAGACTGTTTCAGTATGCTTTGCCGCAGAGCTTCTGACTATTCTATTCAAGCTTATTGCATATGGACAGTTGAGATTCTATTGCAGGGAATATTTTGTGTTGTTTCTCATTGGAGAAAAGAGGTATATTGGTTGTCTTTGACAAACTTAAATGTATGTAAGTATAATCTGGCGAATTAGTAATCCTCTATAGGGAGAACACTATGGATTTTTTAATCGATTTATTAATTGATTTATTTGAGCTTGTATTAGAATTTCTATTAGGTTTTATAAATCTCTTTAGATACATTTTTTCAAAAGAATATCGGGATAAAAGGAACTCGAAATGGAAGAATAAACTTGAAAAAGTATATACAATGATAGGCTGGTTTTTAAGTGCTACTATTATTTGTTTTATTACTTTGTCTATAATAATGATTGTATTTTAGAAAATATCTATAAACAATTTGATAGAAATAAGTAAACACAGGATATTAACAAAACGATTGAATAAGTAGGATTCGCAAATAAATCTAAGAGGTTATTATGAGTAAGTTTAATTTTTTTAAAGATAACAAATGGATAATTATCAGGATATTATTTTATGGCATTATGATTTTTCTATCACGATTCAATGGAGAAACAATATCAAGAGTTTCCAATATTGATTGGGTAGCCTTTTGTCTTATAATACCTGTTACAGTTCTTTTCTTTACATTTAGCTTAAAGTTGGGTGCCACAATTTCAAATGGGCTGAAGCAGGGATCACTGTTTTCCTCATTGAAAAAAGATTGGTATCTACCAACATTTAAATCATTACCATTGGATTTAACAAATCCACCTTCATGGTTATTTGAAGCTGGTAATTATTTTGTGGCTAAAGGACTAGGAGCGATAATTCATTGCAGATATTATGATTGGACTGTTTTTTGGGTAATATCTATATATTTTGGCATTGGTTTGTCGATGTATTTATCATTGTATTTGTCTACAAAGCTTATTAAATGGAAATACAACGGTTTAGTTAAATAAAGCGAAGGGGATTGTCAATTATAGATAATTATATGAACCTTGGACAAATACATAAATATTTCTTTCTCTCAATTTATCTCTCAATACTGTCCGAAATTCTTTCTTCTTCTGTAATAATCTATCTTATATCATCATAGTTCAAGTTTTGTCTTCAATTATTTTAGTTGATATCTCCAAGATAAACTGGGGAGTAATTATCATTATTTATTTCTTTGATTTTAGACCTTATTTCTAAGGGATATAATTTATAGTTTTCTAAGTCACAAACTGAGATCCATTCAATTCCAATTTGATATTCATCTAGTTCTGTTTGTACATGTAAATTTTCCAGATTCAATATTTCACATTCAAACATTAACTCTAATTGGTGTACATTAGGATGCTCTTTGGCAAACTCATGGTTATTGGAAATGTAATCTCGTACTAGTACTAAGTTTTTTATTCGGATCTCTGCTCCTACTTCTTCAAGACATTCTCTTTCTAGTGTTTCATGAAGGTTCTCATTTAAATTTTGACCTCCCCCCGGTAATACATAAAAGGTATCATTTCCATGCTTCTTTTTTATCGTTAATACTTTATTTTGGTGTAATATTATAGCTTTAGCAGAAGTTCTAACGGGATGTAGTTTCATAATTTCCTCTTATACATGGTATATAACAACGACTTGAGCCGTGACAATAGGCAAATCGGTCTCCAAGTCCTTTTTATATGCCCTTTCATAACCTCTGATTTATTGATTATTCTAGATCTGATGCTTCTCTGTATCTACCATTTAACCAGTTAACCAAATAATAAATTTTCTTCCTATTAAAAGCTCCTGCATAAGGCTCCAGGATAACTGGTGATGTAATGGAATCTGAAATGTGTTCTAATATTATTAGAGATAGTAAGGGAGCAATTGGATTTCTTTTAATATAGGCATTTTCAATTTTTGATGTCGAAATCGATAAAATTATATTCTCGAAATTAGAATAGATTACTATTTCTTTATCATTACCATAAATTTTAGCATAATATGGAATTCGTTTTCCTAAATAAATTCTACACATAGGATAAATCAAATCATATTCAGATAACTCAAAAGAAGTAATGGTGTTTCTACTATTCGATACCTCAGTTGCTTTATTTCGAATGGATTGAATCTCTTTAAAATACCATAGCATTGCTATTGCCATCCAAAACCATAAGAGTATGAAAAGAATTGTGAATGTAATAAAAACAAGAGCACTAATTGGCATTTGGATTCCTGATTGATACGCCAAAATATCTGCTTAAGCGCTTCATAATTGTCCTCTTCCTATCTACATTATCCAATGATTTATATTCATATCTGAGCAGTTAATATCACAAGCTTTTTTAAGTGCATATAACGTCGATTTCACCTGTTCGCCATAGCCCAATCAGGTCCAAACCCTTGTTATACCGCTTTTATTTGCTCCAATTAAGTATAGTAGCTTAAATGAATTAGATCCTTATCTTTTTCAATAATGTCTCGACTATCTGAGTTCTATTGTCACATATTCATTACTTATGAATTAAAAAGAATTGAACCATTCCTGCTACTTCCTCTGTTTTCGTTATTTCAAAATAATTCTCTATCATTTTTTTAAAATCATTCTCTGAGATATCAAATCTATCAGGGCGTCCTAAATATTCCTCTATTTGTTTTGTAATTCCAAAGATTGAACTGTCTAAATTGGGTATATCCAAAACAAATTTTCCTTCAGGTTTCAATATACGATGTGCTTCAATAATTGCTTTCTGAACAAAGTCTTTCTCAAAATACTCAAGAATACCAATACAAGTTGCAATTTCAAAAAAACTATCTTCATAGGGAGTCTCATGTATGCTGCCACAGAACAATGACCCTATTGATAATTGCTTTTTCATAATATATTCATTGAGAAGTTGAATAGTATTACTGCTAATATCAACTCCATAATAATTAGATGCCCATTCATCATAATTATTGAACATAAGATTCAAACAACATCCTAAATCTATAAAATTCATATTCTCTTCTGGAGATAAAAAATTTTTAATTTCTATACGCTTACTATCAGAAAGAGTTCCATTATTCATTAATTGGGCAAATTTTGGATAATCGGGGTTATTTGTTATGTAATCTGGAAGATTTTCATATAAATTAATCCCTTTTCGCCCATACTCAATGGCTTTATCATATGATTTTGCAATACTTTCCAATCGGTATTTTTTATTACCCAATAATTCCCTCCTGGGAAGCAGTATTTGTGACCGTAGGGCTCTACAGTGATTTACACTATAACTCTTCTGTTCAAAACAACAATTTCTTTCTTGAAAATTAATCATTCAAAATGACGACAATCTTCCTGATTATAATATCTCATAAATCTATCCTGATACATTATTACAAATGACAATTTCCCAATGATGTAAGGTATATTTGTAAAATCCAGATTTAATTATAGGATCGTTATCACAAATTTCTTTTGCTCTGTCTATGCTACTTGCTTTAAAAATAATCATCCCACCGGGATTATTAAAAAATCCACCACCATAAAACTCACTCTTTAAAGATATTTCCTTGAGGTATTCTAAATGTTTATTAAAAATATCAATCGAGGGCTTCTCGGCAACTGATTTATTATCAATTCGAACATAAAGTTGATCTTTTTCTTTCATATTAATTCCTTCTAATTAAATCTATGATATTCTTCGATAATTTTCGCATATTATTTTCTATAAATTTCGTTTCTCATTTCCTAGAGTCCAATGTTTTTTCCCATTAATGTACTCGTAATAAAAAGCCAATTCTTAAACCACCAGTATGAGTTACATAGCGCACAATTAAGGGAGAAGGGTATTCCCAGTCGGGAATTTATTCAGGAATATTCTCTTTCTGATATAGAGTGAACTGAAGTAGGTGTTCTCCTTTCATGTCGACCATACTGTTCGGGCTGTACTGGGTCTGAATATACTGGTTTTCTTACACTAATTCCTCTAAGTACTCACATTCTTCCTGCCCATGATTCGTTCGTAAACGTGATATCCTTATCATAGTAGTATTCTTTATCCATTTCAAAACCAAATTTATATTAAAAGTCAGGATCGACTTTGGTCCACGACGACGAACGGCCACTGTTGAAATACAGATAAGCATTTATTTTTTTAAACTATTTTTATTTTGAAGCGTATAATAAAATATCAAATGGATAGGAGGATCGCTCATTTTGATATTTATTTCTTTCGTTTTAATATCTTCTCTTTATTTATTGTCTGCATATTTCTGTGGTGATGTCGGTTATTTTATTAATGTTGATAGCATTATTATAATTTTTATAGGGTTAGCGATATTCACACTTGGCTTAAAAGATTACCAATCATTCATACTTGGGATTAAAGATATTTTTTCTTTTAAAAAGAAAAATGATAATTCAAAAAATATAAATGTAGCTCGATATTATCTCAGTCTATCCTTAATTACCCCTATTATTGGTTTATGTTCAACGTTTCAAGGAATTTATTGCGGCATCTTTGGAGAAAGTGGCTTTAATCTGACTCAAACATTTTGTATTGCGGGATTTACAACCGTATATGGAATAATTATTTCTGCATTTCTGTTTTACCCTGTATATCACTGTAATAAAACATAATATGTCAGAGAAACCTTGCTAGATAGCATCGTCATAATGAGCCGAGTCGTTCCTAAAGCTAATTGCAATCGAACGAAGTGAGTGTAAGTACCCTGACAAAAGACTCGGTCTCTGTTCATGGCCTTGTTATGCAGTCATTGTTAGAAACCAATAATTAATACTGGGCGAATATATTGATTATCCCAATTTACCAATAATACCAATAATGTAAAAATATCATTTGCCTTAATTTTCTGATTCTTCTTCTGTATCCAAAATATCGAATATTAATTCATTTTCACCTGAATAATGATATTCTAATTAATATGGCTTTGGTCTTCCATTTTCAAGTGAATATAAAAGCATCTCCTTAAACGGAGGATTTTGCTCTTTGATTTCGGACTTATATTTTTCAATACTATACTCAACTTCTCGTGTGATAAAACTCATCTTTCTCTCATTGACGATTTCCACTATTCCATAGTGAGCCCTGATGTCTCCATTAAATGAATACCCGATCGCTCCAAAATTTCTGATTATTGTTTGATTAATATAAAATTCAGCTGGCTGGTGGGTGTGTGCGCAAATAATGGACTTTACATTCTCTTCAGAAATTTGTTCTTTAAATTTATCTATATTTTCTTCAGTCAATTGATCTTTGTATGAATAGGGACTTCCATGGCAGAAAATGATATCAGTATCACCAAATTTTTCTTTTTCAGAAATTTTTAGCTTGAATAAAATATCCTTTGATTTGGAATTCATATTGCGATCCATATAAACACACATTTCCAATAAAATTTGCTCAAAGTCATTCGTAGGATGAAACTGATCTAAATCTTCTACATTGGCATCTGTATTTCCTTTTATATTAATAATTGGATTTAATGCCTGGATTTGATCAAAACATTCCTGAGGATATAGTCCCAAAAAGCTTGAGTCGCCTAAAAAAACGACATTATCTATAGATTGAGTTTGTAAATCTGCTATCACTTTTTCGAGAGCATAAATATTACCATGAACATCATTTAAAATTGCTATTCTCATTATTTACGCCCCTTGAGGATAAGTAATCAGACAAAAATTCAACCACATTGATTACACTCTTTTTACGTAATCATAATCCATTATATCATAAGTTTTGAGCTCATGCTCATTGAATGCTGATCCAACAAAGATACTATCATCCTTACCAATGCGGATGTTCCTTACTTTATATTCTTAGGAAAAGGACGTTTAGACTTCTTAAAGACAGCTTCAAAAACAGGCTGAGACTGCTCTAGATTAGGTCTAGAGAGACCGTTTATTTTAATGATAAAACAGGGAATAGCAATATTTATTGCCCTTTGTACTCGACACTCCAAATATCATTACATTCTTACATTTCAAATTTGGGATACCGCCTTTATACATGAACACGTCTTTTCCGTTCAGGAATCAGATCATTTCTTTTTATCCATGATCGTTATCTCCGTTAAGGGCATGGCTGTTCTCCTGATATAAAACATTCATTCCCTAAATTGTAATTTATCCCTTTAGATTTCTGTCCACCATGTTAAAGGTTGATAGGGCCCCTCCTTGGGTGGGGTTTGATCGCATAGAAAATAATATTTTCCTCTCTCGTATTTGCATCTGGAAGAGCTTTATTCTGAGAACTGAATATTCTCATACTGTTCTCGTCATTTAGACAGCTTTTTTTCGTAAACAATCATTTTTGACATAAATTCCTTTTGACAGAAAATATAACTTTTCCTATCATTAAATTACCCTAAGGAAAAAGCAAAACTCACAGAACTTATAAAATCTAAGAAGGAATAAAAAATGTCGTACGAATTTGAAGAAGCAGCATCCAGAGGAGATCTTGAAGAAGTAAAGAAGATTTATGAAGAGGGGCGTGAAATTGATGGTGCCATGGCTATGGCCGCTCAGGACGGTCATCTTGAAGTTTTGAAATTCCTTGTCTCTAAAGGCAAAGACACCGATGGATATGGTATTGGAATTGGAAAATCACTTTTTTATGCCAGCCAGAACGGATTTGAAGAAACGGTAGATTATCTTATAAGTCTTGGCGCTCAAAAGGAGAAGGGCGACAGCAATAGAACACCAATGCATGCCGCGGCAACAAAGGGTCATAACAATATTCTACTGAAGCTTATGGATGCAGGTTTTGATGTTGATGTCTCCGATTCAGACGGATGCTCTCCACTCATGGAAGCTGTGGGGTCTAAAAGATTTGAAACTGTTAAGTTACTTCTTGAGAAGGGAGCGAACCCTTTAAAGTATGACAACCATGATTATTCACCATGGGATCTGGTTTGTGATATCAAGGATGAGAAAATAAAGGGGCTTCTTAAAGAAGCACTTGAAAAACGATCTTAGGTTTTGCTGGCAGGCAGTAGAGGAAGAAAAGGTGACGATTAAAATACACCATAGAGACAATTCTTTTCAGGAATACCTTTTTTCATATTAGTTTCTTATTATTTATGAAAAGTGTCTTTAAGGAATATTTTAAAAATCTATTCACTATTATCTTTTAAGAAAGTTTATTTATTTTACCATTTAATTAGAAATTGAAAATCCACATTTTTTACAATAAGCTTCATATACACAGCTTATCGAACCATACATATAGGATCCTCCGTATATTTTTAAGTGTTTACGGTTAGATTTTTAGTTTTGATTAACATAATTTGTTTTTGAAATGTGACTATATCCATAGCCAATGAAAAAATAAACATAGGAGATTATTGTAATCCCAAGTAATAAATGTTCTATACTTGAAAACTTATAATGTTCATTTTGTATGAAGGCAAACATTATTTTAATTCCAGAAGTTAATAGCCCAGTCATAATTGAAACAAAAAGAATTTTAATTTTAGATATCTCTCTGATATTATATATTAGAACAATAAAAATCGAAAAAACTAGTGTTGTCATATAAAATTCTAAACGGTCCAGAGATAGTAAAAACATTAGCAATTTATTTATTCGAGCATATTTATAACTTGTAAAAAATATTCCTAAAATATCAGCCATAGATATTGATAAGAATAAGATAATTATTTTTTTATATAAATTGATATTCTTAAATATAACTAATGGAACAAACATTGATAATATTAAATAAGAAAAAATACAGCCGTACTCATAGTGAAGAGGTGTAATTACAATATGATCATTAAATAATAGTAATATTTCAGGTAATAATTTTACGAAAAGAGAATAAATGTAGAAACTAACAGATATTATTAAATAGTTTATTTCATTAGGGTAATTTATATCATTTTTCATAAATATTTTTTTATATCTGCTGAATGTTTTATAAATTGCCATGGAATAATAAACCAGATAAAATCTCTCAATAAATTTTTAAAGAAAGTTTCTATAACGATATATGACATTTCATTAAATACACTTAATGAAAATACGTTTAAATATATCTGTATAATTAATGAGATAATTAGTACAAACTTATAAAAATAGATAGCATATTCTTTCTTTTTCCATATGAAAATGCCACTAATGAATTCTATAAGTGAAATTATTGCTGAAAATAGTATTATATACTGAAAAACTAAGTTCATTTGATGAGAGTTTGAATAGCTAAATAAACCCTCAGTATTTTTAGGTACGATAGTTCCAATTATAAGAAGAATTGGATTTATAATAGTATTATATATACATAGAACTAAAAGCCATCCTTTCACTTTTATTGGATTATTTACATTGCTATTCATAATTCCTCAATATTAAATATATTTCATCTAAGACTGAAGGTGGAACTTCTTCACTTGTTGAAAAAGTCACTTTAGTTTGCGATTCAATTTCACTTGTAAAGATATAATACTTTATGTTTTCGAGGTTATTCATTCTTAATTTCGAATCAATTTCATATTTTGATACAAATCTAAAAAATGTACCTTCTGGTTTATTTGTAGTAAAGCTTGAATGATGTGTTAAGACGATAATTTCACTTTCAAATCCTCTATAGTAACGATCTGCAATCTCTCTTATATCAGACTCTATAGATTGAATATCTTTTTCGTCATTAATTGACAAATAAAAATCTACTTTTTTATTTGTTAGATTGCTATTAATTTTATATTCACTGATTTTGTATATATCAAGTAGTTTTATAACCGCGTTTTCCGCTTTTATCGTATTAAATGGAAAAAGTACAGCTTGGAAGATAATAGCAAACATAATTATGAATAATGATATATATAGACGTATTTTAATGTTTTTAGTCATTTCAATTTGCCATTTTAGTACAATTCTAAATTTCTGTCTTTCTTTTCTTCTATTTGCGATATTTTTTTCAAATGTTTAGATTTAATTGAATATAAGAACCATTTGAGTCGCAAAGCCGTGCTGGAGCGTAGCGAAAGCATGGCGTGCGTTTTTGCAACGCTGTGAAGCTCCAATGCCCTTGTCCCTTGGTTCTTTTATTATTCCTCGCCCGGGACCTCTGCAAAAACCATGACATAGGCTTTGTCGAACTCTAAATGATTCATAAATGCCACTTAGGCATTAATTAAATCAAATACATATTCATTATGATATTCAAGAAAAGGCTTTGTCTTTTCTGGAACTATTTTCAGTTTTAGGTCTTCACTTATATGTATTTTTTGATAATCAGCCGCTGATATTTTATTTGAGATTAATATATTACCGTGATTATTGAAACTTAAGTAACCGTGATCGAATAACTTATCTAATGTGGGAATAAGCAATAACGAATTATATGGATTAATTCGCTCATCATTATTTGATACTTTCCAAGGTTTAATATGAGAAGCAATTAGCAAATTCGTTTTTGAAAATTTTGTGACAGAACATTCCTTCCACAGATCTATCGACTTTTTCCGATATAGTCCCTGTCCTTTCCTAGCACTTATTATAGCTTTCTTTTCTGTTTCACCAACAGAATATTCGGATTCGATTTCGGCAATAATATCGGCGTAGGATCTTTTCTGTTGAACTAATACAAATTGAAATTTTGAAGGACGATCATTATACAACCTAAATTTATTTAGAAATGCCTTTCCTTTGTAGGTAAAATCTGAGTGATGTCTATCTCGATAAAATACATGTATATCATCCTGTTTTGTTAATATCCTTTTATCTGACCCATGCTTCTTTTCACCTTCCCAATGTAAAATATCCTCATCGATATGGTCTTCATATTGAGTTAATGATTCTTGTTTTTCTTTGGTTATAAATAGGACGATAATTTTTTGATTTTGTGGTGTGAACACCCCTCTGCTTATTGCATTGAATGATTTATAGCCCCAGAGTTTTGCAAGATAAGGTCGATCATATTTATTTCCAACTAGTATAGTGGTGAAATCTACCATCTTCTATCCAAGCAAAAAGCATGACAGTAGGCTGAAAGTTTCAAGTGATTGTTATATTTCATCTGTTTTATTGTCTCTTTTAAGTATTTTCTTAAAAAATATGATGATCTAAATTATCAAAAAGGCTAATGGATAACTGATTAAATCAAACAAATCTGCATCCTTTAAAATAAAAATTTTGTTAAAAAAATACCGACTTACTAGTTCCCCCATACAACAAACTGTAAATAGGATCATTAAAATAGTCAAAATTATCTAATTAAATCTATTATATTCTTCGATAATTTTCGCATATTATTATATGATGCGGTATGAACAGGCCAGTAATCAGAACCTATAACAATCATTCCCTTTACAATTTGAAGTCCCACAAGTATTAGAACCAGTACACAATTATAATGGTGTGCTTACCGTAGGTTCTTTAATTTGTAACCAGTTTTCTTTTAGGATGCCATAGCTTATTGAATCATAATAATTATTATCTACTATTCTAGCTTTCTTAAATTCTGCTTCTTTTATTAACCCAAGTTTTTCAGCTAATTTCATCATTCTTAGATTTCCAGACCATGTTGTTAAACCTATTCTTATGATTTCTGGAAACATATCAAATACTTGATTTATCCATTCAGGGAGTATTATAGATCCAATACCCTTTCCCCAATATTTATCATTGAAAATGACAATTCCAACTTCTAACCAATTAGTTTCTTCTGATTTCCAATACCAGTTAACTTCACCAACGAGATTTTCATTTGTTGAATCAACAATCTGTTTTTTGAACTTTTGTGGGAGTTTATTTTCAGATAGATTATTTCGTATTTCTTGAATATATACGTCTATTTCTTCTTCAGTTTTATTCTTATAATAGGGGCCATTAAATTTATGATATTCTTTATCTGGCTGAATTAATTCTCTATATAATTTTAAATCACTTTCCTGAATATCTCTTATATAATATGTTTTCATTCCAAATCCTCACATTAAAAAATTATAAGATATATTATTTATTTCAATAAAACAATATCGACTTTAGTGTCTGGTTTTAATTATATCTAAAGTAAAATCCCATAGTTCTGAAGAGTAATCTTTAATAAAACCTGTCTTTTTTATGATCTGAGATTTAGGTAATAATCCAAAAATTTTATTAGTTGTTCTTTGCTCATGAAGTTTTACATCTTCTCGACCTTTTTTATCGTATAAGAATATATCTCCAGTATATATTTCAACTAAATCACGAATTAAAAGTATTTTTATTACTCTTGATATATCTGTATTGCTTTCAGCATATTCTTCTAGTTATAGGTTTGTCTATTAACGAAATTAATGAACATTACTTATATTGTCTTTATAAAGTTTGCAAATTGAACTCTTTCAGTAAAATTTTCCTTTGCGTAGAAATGTCTTTTATATGAATCTGCATTTTTAGGATTATTTAGTATTAATCTGCAACATCCTATTTTTTTTGCTTTATTTTCAATTTCAACTAAAAGTTGGTGACCTATTTTATTTCCACGTTGTTCTGAGTTGACTAATAAACAACTTATATAACATTCTTTATTCATGATAAGTGGGAAGGGGATTATGTGTCCATTTATATAACCTACAATATCTTTATTATTTTTAGCAATTAAAGTTAATGCGTTATTAGAATTTACTAATTCTTTTAATTGGTTTTTTATACTATTTGATTGTTCTTCGGTTATTTCAAGACCTTGTTCATTTTTATCTTTGATAATCATTTCAACTACATTATTAATCTCATCACTTTCTAGACATTTTATTTTAATATCATTCATAACTTCTAAATCCTTTTATAGGTCATCATAACCGTAAGTTTATTGAACAATTCTACTTTTTGAAATAAATCGTTTCAACCAATAAAATATTATATATTCTAGAGTCTACATAACATAGCGTTGTCAGACGAAATCTATTTTCCTAATATAGTAATTGTCATATTCATCTTCATCGATTTTTACAAAATTATTTTTTAAATAGAAACAATTTGACTTACTTCCCTTAAGCGCGTTCAATTTTATTTCTTTCTCAGAAAAAGTGTTAATAATATGTCTCAAGATTAAAGTTCCAAATCCTTTATTCTGGTAGTTAAGATCTATATAGAGATGTTTTAAATAATATTCATGTTCATTTTCTGAAATAGAAAAGAAACCAATCACATCAGCATTTTCCTCGACAACATATGTTTCATTTTTATCATATGAATCGAAAAACCTTTTTCTTACACGGGTTTCATCAAATCTACCTACAGACTCTAAACTTTCTCGCATCGACCTGGCTCTAATTTCAGCCAGTTCAATTTCTTCATTTTCTTTTGGTGGCCTTATCTTAATCATTTTTCTATTCCCATTTCAAAATGCTCTACGATAGGAAATGGTTCGTAGAAGCGGTGTAATAGATTTTTCCATTTTATATATAGGTCCGATTTCCTGAATCCAATTTGATGATCTTCTATTTTTTCCTAATTTACTAGCAAAAGGTATTTAGATTTTGTCTCAATACATCTTTCCAATCTTTGAGAAATAATATGTTGAGCTTCTGAAAATGAACTCTCAAACGAGTTTTCTGACCTTTCTTTATATGTAAAAAAGCTACTTCTAGTATCAACTATAACTCCTTGTGCCCGCAGGGTCCGTCTAACGTTCGAATCACCTGCAATTTTATTCCGAAGGGGTGGCGTAGTTTTTGAGAACTCAAAAACTATGACAAAAAGTTGTCAGTTGAATGCGTTTGTTATATTGTATCGCTTATACCTCTTACGTTTTTTTGACCTTGCTTCCATTTCGCTAATACAACACGATAAGCTTCTTCTGTTGTAAAAACAACCTGTTTTAATCTCTCAATATTTTCTTTATCACTCATTTTTTCATCACAATTCTCATTTGCAATAGAAATGAATCCTAAGTAAGGAATAGGTGATTTTGAAACTAATCCAAATGATTTATAAATGTTTAATTCATCAGAAAAATAATTCAACAAGCTAGAATAGAGGATTTTTGAATGACTCTTACTGAGTAATCGATTTGCAATCATTCTGAGATAGTCAACTTCTATAATTTTATGATTATCAAATGGTAAATTCGTAATTATCTTTATAATTTTATCTTTTTTTATATCGTTCTTAAATAGATATTTTGGGCTACAGAATGCTCTTTCTTTATAATGTAAAATCTTTTGTTCATCAATTAGTTCATTGAGATAATAATATGCATGACCATAAGACTTCGATCTTATCTTAAATACAATATCATCAACAAAAGTTAATCCACTATTTTTCTCTATAAGATTTAAGACTGATTGCTTTTGAGTATACTTATTATTTGCATCAATTTCTTTGAGACTTATGATATCTGAACCTGATTTCCCATTAAAATATATACCATAATTAATTCCATTTTCTCTGATCCAGTACCTGAAATCATAATAGGTGACACCGAAACTCAAAATATCATCCGTTTCCAAGAACTCTCCAAGAGTATATTCATCCCTATCATTTAATTCTAAAAAATCTCGTAATCTTTTTAGACCGTCATCATATAGCTTATCATAACCTGGAAGAAATTTAGTATGACGATACTCACTAATTTTTGATCTATTTGAAAAGTATACATAACCGGATTGTAGAAAGCGATCACCAATCAACCTATTAATATCAAAATCTTTGTCTCTTAACTTTCTATTATTTGAAATCTCCAAAACGGTATTCCATTTTAAACCGTTTGGCCAACTTGCTAATACATGGGTTATTGCATAATGCTGACTTAAGCTTTTAGGACTATATCCGGACTCATCAACTTGAAATATTTTCTTTATTTCATTGTGAAAAACTCGTTTTAGTTGAAATCCCTCATATCCGTAATAATTATATATTGTTTCGGAAATTGTTTGGTAACTATATGGTGATGGCTGGGTTAGAATCAATTCATCGAAGATTTTGTAATCAAACACTGGAAAAAATTGATCTTTCCAAAAACCATCTTCGTTGTTACTCAATGAATCTAGATATAGGCAAAAAAAATTTTCGTCTGAAAAATATTGTGTTAGCTCATCAATTTTATTTACATTTTTCTCGAGCTCATTCAATAATATCAACGATAAGTCAGAAGGATTAACAGGTAAACATTTCTGTATTTTATTAATATTCTTTACCTGTATTTGTCGAATACGTTCTCTTTTTACACCATATATTTCTCCAATCTCTTCCAAGACTTTTATTTCGTCAGTAAAGCCTGTTCTATGTTTATAAATTTCAAAAGAACGACTATCTAGTATTGATGAAATATTATAATGCAGTTTGATCAAGTCCTGCATTATATCAAATCCTTTTTTTAAATATTCTTCATAAGACCAGTAAAAAAAAGAATCAATATTTGAAATGTTTCCTTCTTTAAATTTCAAATATTCGCATATTATTTTATCTCTAAATTGAACAACTTTGATAAGATCATTTTTATTAATTCTGCCAATAAGACATCTAAAATCAATAAAAATGATCTTTTTTAATGTAGAATCATCTCTTATTTTCGAGCATTCACAAAGATATCTTTTCAATAAAACAGATTGACTTTCATCTTTAAGATAGACTGAATCTATTTCTTTAATGAGTAATTCCATTTTATGATATTCTTCATTTTTATCTGCTAGACTATATAGTAAATTGTATATGCTGTCTTTATACTTTGTTCCAAGTCCTGGAATATTATTAAGATCTAGAGAATGAATATATTCAAAATTATAAAATTCGTCCCCAAATAGAACATATAATTTCTCAAGAACTGGAAGGTCTTTCTGTTGTATCCAGAGTTCTGATAATTGAAAATTCAGGGAAGCCTTTTTTTCTTCTTTAAGTAAAGGCCTTTCAGTCGCACTAAGTAAATTATAATATAATTCTTCATAATCAGAAATATATTTAGCCCCAAAACCTTTTACTTCAGATAATAAAGAAGGAGTCAATTTCTCAAGATCATCGGGATATATTTCGATACTTTCAAATTCATTACTTATTCGAGTCCAGAATTTTTCAATTTTTTCAAGTATTTTTCTATTTTTTTCAGTTAGACTCATGTCTACTCTCACCCCATTTTTTATACTCATTTAAAAAATTAAATCTTGAAGTGAACTCAGCATCAATATAGGATAATTGTTCTTCAGTCAATTTATTAAGATCTTTGAAATCTTTAAAGACATTCATTATTTCTAGAAAAAAACTATTTTCATCTTCCTGTCTCATGCTTCCATTTTTATTTTCTATCTCTAAAGTAGTATCATTTTGTTTAAATGTATCTGATTCGAGAAAGCTAAAATCTTTTATATTCTTTAAATCAAATATATCAAGTCCTTCAACTCTTGTATCAACAATAATATCTAAAGGTTTAGGTATTGTATTGACTCTTTTAAACTTACGACAACATTCTTCATATCTTTTTTTTAGATCGCAATAAATTGATTCATTCTTACCAAATACAGCTGTAATATAGCCCCAATATGATCCAAAATGAGTATTTATTTGATCTGTTGAAATGTCTTTTAATTCTTCACACATCTTTTCAGGAGTAGGGATTGAATTGTTAACAGTATAATAATTTTCTAGTATTTCTCTTGCCCTTATTACAGGAAGCAATTTCCATTTTTGCTCTTCAAGTAAAGTAAGAACTTGAACCGCATTTTTACTATATTTGACTTCAATAAAATCGTTAATTATGATCTCGTCATCGAGATCGTAGCTTTCGACTTTTTTCTTAATACCACCTAAATCATTCTGCAACCTATTAATCTCATTAATTCTTTCTAATGAACCAACAAAGTCAAAGACATGAACATATTCTTTATTTGGTGTCTTTCTTAATCCACGTCCTAATTGCTGTAACCAAATTCTTCGGCTTTTTGTATTCCTCAAAAAAACAAGAATATTGGTTTCAGGTATGTCAATTCCTTCATTAAAAAGATCGCATACTAAAATATAACGAAACTCATGTTCCCTAAAATTCCTTATATTACTTCTTCTCTGCTCTGATGCCATTTTTGAATGTACGTAAGTTGCCGTTCCTGGCTTAAAAAAAGGAACTAAATGATTGATATGTTCAATTGACTGACAAAACACGATGGCTTTGGGATTTTCAATATTTTCTTGTTCTACCGCTTCTTCAATTAATCTAATAACTTCATCATCTTTCTTATTAAGAAAAAACTTTTTATCTAAATCTTCTAAAGAAAGTCCTTTTTCAATCTTTGAAATCTCTTTCTCATTCAAATCATTGAGCATTACAACATATTTAGGAAATGCAAGTCTTCTATTTTTTAGAGCCCAAACTAAATCATATTTTCCTATGTGCCCATCAAAACCACCAAAAACATGAAAAACATCCTTTCCATCTTCTCTGAAAGGAGTAGCAGTCATTCCTATTAGAAGTTTTGGTGAAAGATAATGCAAAACCTGGGTATACATGTTTGCCGGAGCATGGTGTGCTTCATCAATAACAATAATATCAAACAGATTTTTTTGTAGCTTTGGTAAATTGGTATAAATAGAATTAACCACTCCAAACGAAAAATCTTCACTAAAATTAGACAATTGTCCACCTACAGATGCAGCATAACTATAGTTCCCAATACCAAAAACATTTTTATATGCAATATAAGACTGGTTCATTATTTCTAGTTGATGTACAAGGAAAAGAATTTTCTTATATGGATAAATATTCAGAATTTCTTTTATCAATAATGCAGAAGTGTAAGTTTTACCTAACCCTGTAGCCATTTCAATCAATAGCTTTGTTGCGCCATTTTCTGTGTGTTCAATACAATCATCAATTACAGCTTTTTGATATAATCTAGGTTTGATATCACTTCGCCCAATTTCAGATGATTTTTTTATCCACATATCTTGTAGATTATCTCTATCAACTAATTCAACGCCTAAGGTTAAAGCTCTTTGAACTACTTCCGAAGAAAAATATGAGTTTGTTACTAAAACAACTTGTTCTGCATTATATAATTTTGCTCCAGTTACGGCCTGATTAAGAGCTTTTACTCCTACAATATTTTTTATGGATCTCTGCTTAACTTCTATTCCAAATTTCCTTTTTCTTTTATATGCAATAATGTCTACACCACCATCACCATGTGAAAAATCTACTCCAACTTTCGTAATATATGCGTCACTCCAACCAGATTTTTCAAAAACATCTTTTACAAAAGACTCAAAATCATTTGGACTTAGAGAATCAATATCAGCAAAACTTGTAATAGATTTCATTTTCACATACCTCTTAGTCGATTATCTCATATTGTTAAATATTTGATGGTTATCCCATTAAATCATATTTTAACTTTTACCCTATATCAATATAACGCCAAAATAACCTGAAAGATCGTCCCAAAGGGATTGGCGTGTAAATTGCGCAAGCAATTTGCATGACAACGGATATTGACAGGTTCATTTTTTTGTTATATCCCATGTGTTACTTTTAATCTAATAATCCAAAATCATTAAGTTCATTATATACTGCTGATAATTCTATATTGAGGTGACTTATATATTCTGCTGATATGTTTTGATAGAGGTTATTTCTTGTTTGTTCAAATTGAAAGTTAAATTCACCTTTTTTTAATTCCTTAATAAGTATATTAAATATTTCTTTTATCTTTTGTTCTTCATCTTCAGTTAGAGGTATATGTAATTCATTGTCTGGTAATTCTAAAGTAAGAAATTTATTTTCTCCGTCCTCTGTTATTTCAGCATTATACATTTCCATAAATTTTACCTCTTTCCCCAAATGCATTTTTTCCACCTTCTAGTGTTCTCATACTGATTTCCTTCCAGTCAATTTTTTTTGTTATATCACTAGAACAAATAAGGTTATTAGAAAATGGATTTCCTTCATACGTATTATATTGTTTTATATCATGCTCTCTATATATTGAATTGTATGGTAAAGTACGCACTGCGATATTAGCATCATGAGTTGCTATAATGACTCTTTTATCTTGTTTTGCATGTTCATTTAATAAAGGAACGATAACATCACTTATATAATCATTTCCTAAGCTTTTTTCTGGTTCATCTATCATGTAGACATCTTTTTCTTGTTTTAACTCATTGTATAATAGTAGCATTGAGGATTCACCATTTGAAGGATTATATAATTCATCTTCAATTGAGAAATGTCTGTAAAATAGTATTAAATCTTCAAGACTCGTGATTTCTTCATACTCATCAGATATTAACTCTGAAATATGCTCAAAAAGCTGGCTTTCATATACATTACTTTTCACTTTATATAATTTTCGTGCAAAGTATTTTTGTGGATTTTTTTGTCGGCCGATAATCGGTTTATATTCACTTTTAGAAATTTTTCCATTTTGGAATTTAACATTTGTTTGGCAATATAGGTTACCTTTTTTTCCTAAATTACCAACGAGCTCTTTCGCTGGTTTTATATTTATTTCTAGTGTATCTGTAATTTTATTTATTGATTTTTCAACATTAATTCTATTACTCGCGTAAGATTTAAAACCACAACTTGTAGGTTTTCTGGGTTGTCCAGTTTTTCGACTCACCTGTTTATTGAATACATTAACAATTGTATTAAAAAATTTGGTTGATTGATAATTTATATATTTTTCTTCAAGATCATTATCAATAAGATCGTAAATTTCATTAAATAATACATCAAATTTTTGAAGGATTACCTCTCCAATGATTTCCTTAAACAATTTGTTATCTGAGTAGTATTTATAGAAATCATCTATAGTTCGTGATAATTCATCAATTTTTGAGAATTTTCTATGATATTCAGAATCGTCAATAAGTTTTAATTTATCAATTTTTAATTTTTTAGCTATCTTATTTCGAATCTCATTCGTGTAATAATTTTTGTATTGTGAAATACTTGTTATTCCTGATTCTGTAGAATCTCTTAAAAATGTAATTTCTTCCTCACAAGAATCAATACCGTTTTGTTCAAAATTAAATCTAAAACTATTTCTTTTTATATCATAATGATCATAAAGATTAACATTATTTGATTCATATACGGTTGTTTTCATACCACGATTGTTGTAATACTCTTTCAATGATTTTAAGATTTCAGTTTTTCCTGTTCCTTTAGATCCAAATAGAATATTTATATCATTGTAAATCTTTAGTGAAATAGGCTCATCTTCTCCAAAAGGATTAAGGACTATTGTTTCATAATTTTTCTTTTCTAAAATGCTATTTATTGTGGAATCATCTTTTTGTAACAAAAAACAAAATTGTTCAAAGCTGTCCACGGGTAATCTTAAATTCGGTAGATCTTCTGATTTGCTAATGTAGTCATCCCAATTGGTAACATCAGATCCATAAATTGATCTGTGACCATGACTTAAAAAGATTCCACATGAAATCGAATCAATAGCTTCTTTTATAACTCTATTTTTATTTTGAACTAAGCTTAAAAGAAGTTCTATATCGTCATCTGAAAATGCTGGTTTCTTTACATTATAATGAGATATATATACTGGATCTAATTTGTCAAAAATTTTAGTTACCTGTTGTATTGATAACGATAAGTTTTCTTCACTCGAGTGAGAAAGTAATATTTCCATCTCTTCTGATAATTGTTCAGAATTTGTAGGATTAACAATTATTAATAAATGACCTCTACCGTCTTTTATTTGAACATCTAATTCTACACCTGGCCAAATTTGACAATATTCTTCTACTTTTTCCCTAAAACTTGAATATTGATCTAAATCAAAATGATTATGGTTCGTAATTGCTAAAATTTGTACGTCTGTTTCTCTAATTATTTGATAAAATCTTTCAACATCTATATTTCTTTGAGGAGCATCACCGCTTTTTACTTTTTTTGTATGTGCATGGATATCAATTTTCATATTACTCCTCAATTTTGTCCTTTGTGAATGTAACATACTACATCCCAACTTTTCCCGTGATCAAATAAAATCCTAAAAAATACAAAATAATCCCCATTATAAACGCAAATCCTCAATCAATGTAAAAAAAAATCAATAGTTATGAACAATATTAACAACTGTTCAGAGGGCCATATGAAAGACAGATTAGATCAATATGAATATATGTTCGTAAAAAGTGACATAATTGGGTTTGCCATCCCATCCTGAACCTCAACTGTTACCCATATCTCCCCCCTCCCAATTGCCACTGACAGAATTTTAGCCTGTCACCCAGACAATTTTAGCCTGTCACCCAGACAACCTGACAATTGACAATGACAGAATTCCTCAATTGACAAATTCCCTCACCCACACTTGTCACCTACAGAATTCTCCACTGGACAAATAAAAAAGCCCCCTTGGCCGTAACCAAGAGGGCTTAAATTATCACTTAAACAAGTTCTACGGGAGATCTACATAACAGTCACTTCATCATAATAAGATCCAGTTCTCAACACAGATCCCGACATAGTCCGAACCTCAACCGTGTAATTCCCTGCTTCCAAATCCTCGGGTATAGAGAGCAAAATACTAGAAGGCAAAGTCCTATAAACAGAGCTGATCTTAGTCACAACATCCGTATCAGAATTAACAAAGAACACTCCTGCCTTATCAGAATCTTCACCCTTAAATAAGTTACCCCTAAGTTCAATAAGAGCACCTGCTACTAAATCAGAACTAAAACTTTGGCTTGTCATATCATAGATCGTATCGATAACAGGAGTCACAGGATTATAGCGAACTCTGGAAACGCTACTCTTACCTTGCACGGTACTCACTAATTGGGTGTTAGGTTTAGCTTTTATCCTAAGGCTATGCTTAGTATTATCATATTCATCGGAAGTCGAAGCAAAGCCTCCTCCCAGGGATACATAAAAGCGTCCAATGTTCGTACTAACCGTATTTCCTAATACCAGTTGTTCTTCTAACACTTCCTTTAGTAGATCCATAACAACCACAATGTCCTGTCGGGATACGGTGGTGTTCTTGTTCGCCATCAAGCCAATCATATCATCATGGTTAACATGAAGATTGGGTTTGACTCGGGCGATGAAGAGGCTGTCTTCTTTTGCTGTTCCTAGTTTGTTTTGGTGTAAATAGTAATTAATCATAAATATAACTCTCCTGGGGCGTCTCATCTTTGTCCCAACTACGGCGTCATCGATCTGAAGACAAATGCTCATGTACAGGGAGTACACTGCGCTTTGGCTTCAGATCTCTTCCTTGTCCTTGGGACAAATCTTTCGACTTTCGGCTTTCTGGCAAGTTCACTTTTTTGAACTTTGCTCTTGCCTGCCCTTGCGGCTTACTGATTTTTTTCGTAAGCCTGGAACTCTGTAACCTTGTTTCCCTTTGCCGTGGCCTTTGGCGTTGGGTTGCTTTGTTGTCGTGTTCCTTTTCTTTTGTTGTTTATTTCCCTGAGCAACGCTCGGGGGTAAGGAGAGGGGGTGAAAGCCGGTATGCTTGGGTCCTTGGCTTGTGGGCTTTGGTTCTTCCCCTTACATAGGCTTCTTCTCAGCTGTTTCTGGAATATCGAGAAGTTTTTTGAAACTTTTTTTGCGAATTTTGAAGTTTTTTGTGCTTTTTTTCTTATTTAGCTTAACAAAAGTACTTAACAATTTGTGTTTGGCTTGTAAATACTGAAATCACAGAGGTTCCTAAGTAGTACCTGATATCTTTGTTTCCTTTCAAACAAAGGGGATCATCCTATCCCCCTATAAGATTCTTATTTTGTTTTCGCTTCGATAAATTGTTTAATCATTTCACCTATGACATCTTTAAGTTCAATGACCTGTTGGAGTATTTCTTCCTTGCTCCCTTGAAATTTTTCAGGATCAGGGAACGGCCAGTTCATTCTTTTCATTGTTCCTGGGAATACTGGGCATTTCTCTTCCACATCTCTGCTACAAACAGTAATGACATAATCATATTGTCTTTCAGCCTTAAACAAATCCATAACGCTTTTCGTTTGTTTCTGAGTGACATCGATTCCTTCAAGCTTTAATGCTTCAATAACATAAGGGTTGATATTCCCCGGTTCCAAACCAGCACTTTCGACTTCAAACCATTCACTTCCATATTATTCGTAGAGACTCTTCCGCTAGTTGGCTTCTTGCACTATTATGAACACAGACAAATAAGACTTTCTTTTTTTTCATGACTAACTCCCTTCCTGAATATAGGATAAGAGTGTTAAGAAATTGTTAAATATAAGAAATATTGCATACACCATGAGGAACAGGTTTTTTAACGAAGTGATGATTATATTAGAAGGGAAGGCCCTATTTAAGGGAGTTTTAAAACATACATGAATAAACTCAAATTCCCCATCTTCCTGTTCCTCATAGACGCAGTAACCAAGCTACTAGCGGTGCTCCTCTTACCTTTCAACGAGTACGTCCCCATTAATGATGATCTATCCTTTTACCTGACTTATAATAAGACACCCTTCGGTGCAGGAACATTCTACCTGGGAATGGATAATGTGGATGCTGCTATCTACTCAGCATTATTGGGCTTTCTTTATGGTTCTCTCTTTCTGCTAGTTAATAAGATTATTAGAGGCGACAAGCTACGGATCGTAATTTTTATAGCTCTCATATATGGCCTTTCCTACATTAACATACAGCTGCCATCAATTGGCTTCCTCCACTCCTGGAGCCCTCGAAGTATCGCCCTTATTAAGTTCAGTGGTATCATTTGGATGGTGTTTCTCTTTTTCCATTACACAAAGATCAAGTCCTATGCCTATCTATGGGGAATGCTACTGGCGGCAGCCTTGGGCAACGCCGTTAATTATCTCATTCCCCCCTATGGGGCTGTGGATTTTATTAGTTCAGAATATTTAACCAGGCGCATAGGCATGGGAATCTTTAACTTCGCTGATGTGCTAGTTTATCTTTTTGGGATTCTCTTTTTGTTACGGATCCTTCTGTCCCTATTCACAATCCTGAAGCTGAATATCCAGGGCATCTGCCGATATGCGAAGTTCCGCAATGGAAAGGGCCAAAGAAGCTAGAAGAAGAATCAGGCTAATAGCGAATAATATGGTACCTGCTAGTTCCCATTCTACGAATAGAACAAGCATTGTCGCCACACAGAGAAAAAAGCTGGCCACACCCAGGATCTGCATGTTTTTAATGATTTTGATACGAACTCTCAAGTTCTTGATTTGACCGGTCAAATGGTCTTCGGAGAACTTTTTATAACGATCATGGAGATCCCTAACTAACGATGCTAACGTGAGATATCTGTTAGTATAGGCCAATAATAGCAAACTAATGGCCGGAAATAACAAAGCTGGTGTCGTTATTGTCAAATTCATAGCTTCAAAATACACAACCAATCAATCTCTGGCTAGACCTGCAAGGCCATTTAAGATATTCTCCTGTTCATGAGTAGTTTAGAACAAAACAAAGCCATTCGGAATGTGGCCATTATAGCTCACGTTGACCATGGAAAAACAACATTAGTTGATGCCATGTTCAAGCAGAGTGGAATATTTCGCGAAGGTCAGCAGGTCGATGACCGGCTAATGGATAGTATGGATTTGGAACGAGAACGGGGAATTACTATCTCCGCTAAGAACTGTTCCGTTAATTGGAAAGGGGTTAAAATCAATATCATTGATACTCCGGGGCACGCTGACTTCGGCGGAGAGGTGGAACGATCTCTCTCAATGGCTGATGGTGTTATCCTGTTGGTTGATGCTTCTGAAGGACCATTACCTCAGACACGATTTGTATTACAGAAGGCCCTTAAGAATCGTCTTCCCATGATCTGTATCATCAACAAGATTGATAGAGCAGATGCCAGACCACAGGAAGTTCTTAACGAGGTATATGACCTCCTTATTGATTTGGATGCTACAGAAGATCAGTTAGAGTTTCCCTTACTTTATGCTATCGGTCGTGATGGTATTGCTAAGAAAGATATTGATGGTGATGCGGATAATCTTATTGATTTATTCGACACCATAGTAGAGGAAATCCCTGGCCCTCAATATGATCCAGCAGATCCCTTCCAGATGCTTGTAGCCGACTTGGATTATTCTGACTTTTTAGGAAGAATATGTGTTGGTAAAGTCGCTTCTGGTTCCGTAAAAGCTAATGCCCCCTTAGTGTGTATCGGCGCTGATGGTAAGGCTAAGGCCCTCCGTGTTAGTAAGCTTCAAGCCTATAAAGGTATGGATTATGAAGATGTTGATGTGGTACAAACAGGGGACATTATTGCCCTTGCTGGTATTGAAGAAGTAACCATCGGAGATACTATCTGTACCAAAGAAAGACCTGTTGCTCTTCCTCGTATTCAAGTTGATGAACCAACAGTATCTATGAAGTTTACCGCTAATACAGGACCTATTGCTGGACAGGAAGGTAAGTTTGTACAAGGTTCCAGAATCTGGGAGAGACTAGAAAAAGAAGTTTTGACAAACGTTGCTATTAAGATAGAACAGAATTCAGAAGGGGAAGGTTTCATTGTAAAAGGCCGTGGAGAATTTCAAATGGCTATCCTTATTGAAACCATGAGACGGGAAGGTTATGAGTTATGTGTAGGGCGACCTGAAGTAATCTACAAAAGAGATGAAGATGGTAAGCTTTTAGAACCTATCGAATACTTAGGTGTTGACTGTGACGAACCTTACATGGGTGTGGTTATGGAAAAACTATCGATTCGTAAGTGTCTAATGACTAACATGGTCAATAACGGTACTGGCCGAGTTAGAATGGAATTCACAGCTCCTAGTCGATCTCTTATTGGTTATCGGGATGAGTTCTTAACAGATACAAAAGGTACAGGAATGCTTCACTCCTATGTAGATGGTTATGAACCTTTTAGAGGAGAATTCCCTTCCAGAAGTACCGGTTCCCTTGTCGCTGATAGACAGGGAAAAGCGGTTCCTTATGCAATATACAACCTTGAACCAAGGGGTAAAATGTTTATCCAGGCTGGTGATGTAGTCTATGAAGGAATGGTTGTAGGTGAGCATAACCGAGATAATGACCTTGACGTTAATCCTACTAAGGAAAAGAAGTTATCAAACATGAGAGCTTCCGGTCGGGATGAAAACGTTGTTCTTACTCCTGTCGTTCCCCTTACTTTGGAACAGGCTCTTAACTTTATTCGGGCAGATGAGATGGTAGAAATCACACCTCAATCTATTCGATTACGTAAAACAATCTTAGGTGCCCAACAACGTAAACAGGCTCGTAATAGAAAGTAATATATAGATAGAAAAGGGGAGGCTATTTGCCTTCCCCTTCTTTTTCCAGGTTTTGCTTTTCTTCTTCCAGAGCTTGCTGTTTGGCTTTTTTCTTCTGAATATTATCTTCCAGGGACTTAATGTCGCTGCTTAGCTTTTGGATTTCTTCAGATAGATCACTAATTTTTTCATTTCTTTCAATCTCTTCTGCTTCTAATTTTAACAGATTTGAGTTCTCTTCATTCTTGTTGAGCTTTGACAGTAACTCTTGAAGGCCCTCATCATTGGTCATTCCTGCTATCGTATCGAGAAACTCTCGACCAAGTAGTATGCGATGATTGAAGAGCACCTTTTTCAGGCTGTCTATGTCTTTGAGGATTTGTGCCTCTTTAAGATCCTTAAGTTCTTGTTTGTGGTTATCCAATGTGGATTGGGCTTCCTTATTTGCCGTATCCAGTTCTGACCTATTGCGTATCAACTCGGTTATGCTGTCCTTGAGCTCTGGTTCCATATCCAGTTGTTCCCAGGCTTTCATGGATAAGATGGATTGACCGAGTTTCTTATACTTTGCTGTTAGTTGGCTTTCCTTGAGGGAGACTTTTCCTTTTTTAAATAGTTCCCTCCCAAAGGAGATGAGGTTGTTTTCTTTACCGTCCCGTCCTTCAGACTTTTCTTCATCAATATCAGCGAGGATTTCTTCGATTTCTTTTATTTGACTTGAAGGAATGAGATCTGCTTCTTCCTGGCTTTTCGTATAGGCTAATTTCCCAATTGTCTCATAATGGGGGCTGATCTTCCTTTCAATATTGGCTATCTGCTTTTGATTTTCCTGGATCCGGGAGGTTAATTCTGTCTTTTCCTCTTCCAGACTGTGTATGTGCTCTATATCTTTTTGCTTTTCATCCAGCTTTTCGAGGATTTCCTTTGATTTATTCAGCAAGAGCGGAATATGCCCTTCCTGTGTATCTTTTGGGTTAAGCTTTTCCGCTTCTCTAGCTATATCCAGGATGATTTGTTGTTTTTCTTTTTCTAGTACTTTTTGTTGTTTGTCTATGTCTTTGATCCTATTGTCCATAATTTCCTACCAATTTTGAATAAGATATTGAAGAACCTGTTTATATTTTTTGACAGATTCTGAACTCGTTGTCTCTATAATGACATTTACTAATTGCTCCAGTCCGGACTTTATATTGTCCTTCTTGAAGTCCAATATACTATGAAATACTTGAATGTCATAATCAAATCCACATTCTTCTGCCGCTTGATTGAGTTTGTCCTGACAAGCGCTCAGACGGTTATGGAATAGATCCTGAATGGCTAAACCAAAGATGGTTTCCCGTCTTTTGTCCCCTTCCAGTCCATATTCCAGAGCTTTTACATAGTGGGTGAGGGCAGAGTCTTCTTCTCCCATGCTTTGTAATGTCCAGGCTAGATGATAGTGGATTATGGGATTCTTCGGTTGGCTATTACTTAAATCCTGTAAAAGCTCCAGGGCTTTCTGGTGTTCTCCTTCATTACGAAGCTGTTCTGCTCTATTAATGACTTTGGAATAACTCATCTGCTGTAATTTGTCTAAAATCTCGAGGTAGGCTGGGGTGAAGTCGTATTTCCCTAATTCATGGGGAAATATATAACGGGCCTCTTCATGTACATAGAGTGTCATATTGCCCTTTTGGTATTCGACAGTATAAGCCCGTAAGATTCCTGGTTTTCCATTGGCAAAGGTGAAGTTGATTTCACAAAGGAATTGGCTCACTTCTACAGTTAATCCTAATTCCTCTTTGAATTCCCTCATGAGAGCTTTCTGGTCACTTTCCTTGCTCTGGACTTTACCACCTGGGAATTCCCATTGATCCCCTGTGTTTTGTTCCATTTTCCTTCTGGTGATGAGGTATTTACCCTCTTTTTCTAAAATTCCGGTGACTACAACGATTGGGCGGGTCGGCATGTTAAATAATCCTTCTTAATAGTATAAGGACTCCTCCGACAATACTTGTGATTGAGGCGAGGAGAACAGCTCCTGCACTGATGTCCAGAAGCTTTTCCGCTTCTTCATGATAGGTATCCGTAATGAGACGGACTAGATATTCAATAGCTGTGTTGAACATCTCCGCCACGATTACAAAAGCTATGCTGAATAAGGCTATAATCCATTCGATGATAGTAAAATGCAATAAGATCGCCATAATCATGACGACTAGGGCAGCTATCAAATGGAATTTAAAGCTATTATCCGTTGTGAAGGCGGTGATGATACCTCGAAAGGCATACTTGAACTTATTATATAAATCTTTATAGGTCATATGATATCACGGTCTCGGAATCCTAACAAATACAAAACGCCATCCAGACCTAGATGGCTTATGGCTTGCTTTGCTGATTCCTGCACTATGGGTTTGGCATGGAAGGCGATTCCCAGTCCCGCTTTGGCGAGCATAGGAAGGTCATTGGCTCCGTCTCCAACGGCGATAACCTGATCCAGAGTGATGCCTTCTTCTGTTGCGATCTGCTGGAGCAGTTCTGCTTTCCGTTGGCCATCAACGATTTCTCCCAGATAGTTCCCTGTTAGTTCTCCTTCCAGGATCTCAAGCTGGTTAGCATACACATAGTCCAAACCCAGTTTTTCTTGAAGGTAATGACCGAAGTAGGTAAATCCTCCTGAAAGGATAGCTGTCTTGTAGCCATGGTGTTTTAAGGTGGATATGAGCCTTTCTGCTCCTTCCGTGATAGGTAGATTTTGGGCTATTTCTTGAAGGACAGTCTCAGGAAGTCCTTTTAGGGTTTTGATCCTTTGTTTAAAGCTTTCTTTAAAGTCTATCTCCCCTCGCATGGCCCTTTCTGTTATATCAGCTACCTTTTGTCCAGCCCCGGCGGCTTTGGCTAGTTCTACAATAACTTCTGTTTGTATTAAGGTGGAATCCATATCAAAGCATACAAGACGTCTGTTCCGTCTGTAGACTGTATCTTCCTGAAAAGCTACATCCAAACCTTGATTACGGCTTATCTCCATGAAGCTTTCCCTTAGCTGATTTATATTGCGAGGTTCTCCTTTTACGGCAATCTCAATACTGGCCCGGTTGGGAGCATTGTTTTCTTCCAGGGGCAGACGGCCTGATAGTCTGTCTATGGTATCGATATTGAGTTCCTGTTCATAGATGGCTTTTGTTACCTGAGCCAAATGATCACTGGTTATACGACGACTTAATAAGGTAATAATATAACGGGGAAGTCTTTGTTGTTTAACCCAGGAGGAGTAATTATCTTCTATGATGGGAGTGAATTTAATATTGACTCCTACTTCATGAGCTTTATAGAGAAGATCCTTAAGGAGGGGGGAGTCTTTGGCTTCTGATATACGAACCAGGATTCCCAGACTAAGGGTATTATGAATAACCGCTTGTCCTATATCCAGAATATCAGCTTGGTGTTGACTGAGAATATTCAAAAAAGAACTCATGATTCCCGGTTTGTCTTCACCGGACATATTAAGTAGTACAATATCTTTCATAGTCATATTATGAACCAAAATACAGGACTTGTCATGAGCTAATGCATACCAAAGCTGATCTTCCGGGTATTACATGCTTACCTTCTGACAATGTTCCTAAGCCGGTGTTTTCTGCCCTGTCCTGATCAACGACAATCGTCCAATTGCCCTCTGGTATGTAGACTTGTTTGCTCTCTGGTTGTCCATTGAAATAGACCAGAATGGTATTAGCACTATCTCCTCCTGCATGGTTCTTCAGAAGGTAGCCGATCACTCCCGCATGAGGTGGTGAGAGAAAGATAAGATGCTTTTGAATCTGTTCTGTCGTTGTCAAGCGAAAGGCGGGATGGGCCTTCCTTATGGCAATCAGCCCCTTATGATAGAGGTACACATCCTTGTAGAAGGCCTTTCGGGACCAATCTATTTGGTTGATATATTCCCCTGAGTTATAAGAGTTCTCCACACCCTGCTTGGTCCGGCATAGTTCTACACCACCATGCAGAAAGGGTATCCCCTGGCTGGTAAGGACAATGGCATTGGCTAATTTTTGCATTTTAACTCTCTCGGTCCTATCTTCTTCCTCCATGGATAAGAGGAGTCTATCCCATAGGGTATGGTTGTCATGGCAGGAAGCATAATTGATCGCTTGTTGCGGGCTTAGGGCCCAGGGCGCCTGAGAGTAAGGAACTTGGTTGTAATTGATCTGGTGATGTAAGGTCGCCCCGGCAATACCGAATTTGATTGTCTCATCCTTATCGGTAGCTCCTGAAATGAATCCTCTCGATTCTTGATGGAAGATATGACCTTTGATCCCGTCCCGCATATCATCAGAAAAGAGGCCTATTCCAGGGAGTCTGGGACCATTGAATTTAACAGCGGCGATCTCCTGATTTAAGGGGGAATCCCCTCCTCGCCATCCTTCCCCATAGATCAATAGACTGGGATCTATCTCATGCAAACTCTTCTCTATTAAGTTCATCGTATCAATATCATGTAATCCCATGAGGTCAAAACGAAATCCATCTATATGATATTCCCTTACCCAATGAAGCACAGAATCAAGGATGTACTGACGGACGATTTCTTTTTCTGAGGCTATTTCGTTCCCGCATCCTGACCCGTTAGCGAATTCTCCGTTGTCCCATTGACGGTGATAAAAGTTGGGAACGATTTGATGAAAGTTCGAGTTTTGAGTCTGGCCTGTATGATTATAGACCACATCCATAATCACTCTGATTCCTGTTTTATGTAGTTCCAGTACTAATGTCTTAAATTCTTTTATTGTTTCCAGGGGATCATAGGGATGGGTGGAGTAGCAGTTGGCTAAGGCATTGTAATTACGAGGATTGTATCCCCAGTTATAATAGCCTTTATTGCTTACCCCTTCTTCAGATCCGCAATAGTCAAAGATAGGCAGGAGATGAACATGGGTGATTCCCAAATCCTGCAGGTGATCGATTCCTGTGACTTCATTATCCGGACTTACGGTTCCATGCTCGGTAAAACCGAGGAAGCTCCCTTTATTTTGTATACCAGATGATTCTGATATAGAAAAGTCTGTCACATGGATTTCATAAATGATGGCATCTGTAGGATGGGGTAATTCTGGTTTGTTATCCTGTTCCCAGCCCAGGGGATTCGTCTGTGTTAGATCGACAATGAGACCTTTTTGTCCCATACTATCTACGGCCTTTGCATAGGGGTCGACTGCTTCCTGTTGTAATTCTCCATCAATCAGGGTTTGAAAGGTATAATAATGGTTATGCCAGTCCCCTTGAAGCACCCCTTCCCATATTCCCTTTTCTGTTTGTTCCAGATTAAGAGTTCGGAAGGGCATTAATTCTCTGTCTGATTCATAGATATGAAGTATTACTTTTTGACTGGTGGGGGCATATAGTCTAAAACTTGTATGATCTGGAAAGTAATGTGATCCTAAGTGTAGATCTGATGTCTTCATAAGCAGCCTCGTACATAGTAATAAGGATATTCTAATGAAAAATTGAAAAAAATCGAATAGATCGGCGGACTCCTTGGCATATATTGGTGTTTTCTATACACTTTTCTCCATAAAAGGATTAGGTAATGAACGACTATAAAGATATGAAGATATTCGCAGGAAGCACGGGCAAAGACTTTGCCACTAAGATAGCTCGCTATTTAAATATGGATATCGCAGATGGTGTTGTTCATAAGTTTGCTGATGGGAACATCTTTGTTAAGGCTAATGAGACGGTGAGAGGCAAAGATGTTTATCTGGTTCAATCTATTGGCCTCAATCCTAATGAGCAGTTTACGGAGATACTCTTCTGGATGGATGCTTTTAAGCGTGCCAGTGCCCATACCGTTACAGCTATCATCCCTTATTATGGTTATGCTAAAGGGGATAAAAAGGATGAGCCTCGCGTTTCGATTCGTGCACGTGTTTGTGCAGATGCCATAGAAATGGCCGGTGCTGATCGTGTTGTGACCATGGATCTCCATTCACCTCAGATACAAGGTTTTTTTCGCAAAACGGTTGATCATATTAGGGCAAGACCCATTCTGGTAGAGTACATTAAACGATTGAAATTGAAGAATCCAGTTATCGTTTCTCCTGATGCAGGGTTTGCCAAAGATGCCCGGAAGTTTGCATTAGCTTTAGGTTTTCCTGTGGCCATTGGTGATAAAACTCGTAAGGGCTATGACGATGATGCTATCGTTTTGGATATCATTGGTGATGTGGCTGGTAAAGAAGCCGTTATTGTTGATGATTTTTCCATATCTGGTGGTACCTTAATTGATCTTGCCAGAGGTTTAATAGAGAAAGGGGCCACGAGAGTTATCGCTTGTCTGAGCCATATTCTCCTTAATTCTGATAATTTGAAGCGCATAGAAGATAGTCCTATTGAAGTTTTGGTATCTACCGATTCGGTCTATAATCCTGCTGTCTGGAAAAGTAACAAGATAAAGATTTTATCTGTCGCCCCGTTATTTGCTGAAACATTGCGGCATATTCATTCCCATGAGTCTGTCAGTAGTTTATTTGATCGTCCTTCAGAACAGATGATCAAATATGCCTTAGATAAATAATAAGGGTTTAATATGAAATCAGGTATACGTAAAGATTATATGCTCATAGGTATTATCGTTTATTTGTTAACAGTAATGTGGTCAATATTTCTTGTTGTTCAAATGCGTTATGACAAGCTCCCTTATGAAATCGGACGCTCGGTTTTTGTTTTGATTTCTATTGTCCTCACTACCAAAAACTACAGGTGGGCCGTTATTGGCTTTAGTGTTATTTACGTTTTAGCTAGTGTGGGGCAAGTGATAGCCTTTATTGTTCAGTGGAGCACAAAATCTTATATAGATGTGAGTTCCCTTATCATCGCTCTACTTTATTTTAATATTGGTTTCTACTTATTCACCACAAGAAAAGAATCGTCCCCCCTTGATGAGACGATAAACTAGTATGGTGTAACGAACCCGCAACTTAACATAGTTGCGGGTGAGTATCCTTTGACATATTATTCGATAACCTGAAGCCATCCCTTTGGTGCTTCTATACGGCCAAGTTGAATATCATTAAGTGTGTTATAGAGTTTCTGTGTGATGGTTCCCATTTTATCCATACCACTTGGTAAATCAATAACCTTACCATGATCTACAATCCTTCCCACAGGCGAGATAACGGCAGCTGTTCCACAGAGACCACATTCGGCAAAATCCTTTACCTCTTCCAGGAGAACTTCCCTTTCTTCTACTTCTAGTCCTAAGTATTCTTTGGCCACATACATGAGAGATCTTCTTGTGATTGAGGGTAAGATACTGGGAGACTTGGGAGTCACTACTTTGTTGTCCTTAGTGACAAAGATAAAGTTTGCTCCTCCTGTTTCTTCAACCTTTGTTCGCGTCTCTGGATCTAAGTAAATATTTTCATCATAACCATTTTGATGGGCCAATACGCTAGGATGTAAACTCATAGCATAATTTAATCCTGCTTTGATGTTCCCTGTTCCTCTGGGAGCGGCTCTGTCAAAATCACTTACACATAAGGTTAAGGGGTGAACACCTCCTTTGAAGTAAGGACCCACTGGTGTGGTAAACACTCGGAACTGATATTCACTAGATGGTTTTACGCCAATAACAGGCCCTGATCCAAAGATGTACGGTCTAATATATAAGGTTGCTCCACTTCCATAGGGGGGAACCCATTCGATATTGGCTTTAACTGTTGCTTTCACAGCATCAATAAAAGATTCTGTTGGGTAAACGGCCATTTCTAATCTGGTACAGGTATCAGCCATTCTTTGAGCGTTTAGATCTGGTCTAAATATGACGGTTTGTCCCTTCTCCGTTGTGTATGCCTTCATTCCTTCAAAACAGGATTGTGAATATTGCAGTACTCCAGCGCTTTCATGGATGACAATGGTTTCATCTGATACGAGTTGTCCCTTATCCCACGCACCGTCTTTGAAGTTAGATACGAATCTGTGATCCGTTTTAATATAGGAGAATCCTAAGTTATTCCAGTCTAAGTTTTTCTTATTCATAGTGATTGTCTCCTCTGTATTAAAAACTAATGGAAACTACTTTATTCCTAGGAACTATTTTTTTCAATCTTTCCTAAAGTATATCTTTAAATATTTTATTGTAATTATAGAGAAAAGGGTAGGGCAAAAAGAAACCGGCTCTTAGGGAGCCGGTTAGGGGGGAGGGGCTTAAAGGATTTCAACCAATTCTTCGAATGGTTTTCTGAATCCTTTAGGCCATACTTCTTTGGAAGAATCATGGTAACCTAAGGAGATAAGCATAACAACATCTTCATTCTCTGCAAGGTTGTAAGCTTTCTTAAGTCCGTCAAAATCTACACCACTCATGGGGTGAGAATCGATTCCATGGTGTTTAGCTGCATACATAATAGACATAGCAAGAAGACCTGCGTTGCTTTCTGCAAACTTAATCTTTCTTTCTTCAGTAGTACCATAAAGGTTCGCAGACATTTGCTGTGCTCCTTCTGTTCCTTCACCCATCATTTTAGCGAGTTCTGTCCAGATTGGTTTATCCGATTTGTAACCTTCTCTGTCACTTACGATGATGAGAGTTACAGGAGCTTCTAATACCTTATCCTGGTTAAAAGCTAAAGGATGAAGCTTCTTTTTTGCTTCTTCAGATTTTACAGCAATGATCTTCCATGGTTGAAGATTGAATGCTGATGGTGCTGTATTCGCTAAATCAATAATTTCCTTAAGTTTGTCATTACTGATTTCTTTCTTACCATCAAAAAAATTTACAGATCGTCTATCAAAAACTAAAGCCATTGTATTCCTCCTATCGGCTCTTTTATATTCATTGTTGTGCCATTTCAATGAGTAAGTAGTGACTCATTGTTTGTGTGTTTAATTTATATTCGCCTTCTGATAATTCAGCGGCATCACCTTCTTCCAGAAGGTTGTTATTTATCTGGGATTGTCCTTCGATTTGAACGAGATAGCCCATTCTATCCTGACTTATGGTGAAGGTATTGTTTTCTTCTTCCTGGAGAATAAGGGAATGAATGTTTGCGTCTTGATGTATGTTTACTGGCGCTTCCTTGGTTTGTCCTGAAACCATATGAAGCCATTTCCCTTCCCGATCATTTAAGGGGAATTCATAATCACCATAATTAGGTTCCAGGCTTTTGTGTGTAGGGAATATCCATATTTGCAAGAATCTTAATAGATCCTTCCCCTGGTTATGTTCACTATGCAAGACTCCCGTTCCTGCACTCATGTACTGAATCATTCCTCTCGTTAAGCTGCGTTTATGTCCCATATTATCCTGATGGGTTAATTCGCCCTGAATAATATAGGAGATGATTTCCATATCCTTATGAGGATGAGTATCGAATCCGGTTCCGGGCTGTACTCTGTCATCATTGAGGACCCTTAATACCCCATAGTTGATATTCGATGGGTTATAGTATTCGGCAAAAGAGAAATGGAACCGGCTAGTGAGCCATCCTAGATGAGAGCTTCCCATTTTATCTGCTTTTCTTACCGTAATCATTGTTATTCCTTAACTAATACTAATTAGTAATAAATGGTCAAATCAAGATAGACCATTTAACTTCTTCATCAATTGTCTTAATTGGCGCTTTTCTTCAAGGCTGAGATTCTTGAAGGTTTTCCCTAATTCCTTAAGGTGTTTAGGCCAAATGGACATGATGATTTCCTCACCCTTTTCTGTTAGTTGACAGATAAAGGCCCTTTTGTCTTCTGGATCCTGATATCTAGTAATAAGCCCATCCCTAATGAGATTATTAATGATAACAGTCATATTACCACCAGTTGAGAGTGTCTTATCAATGATCTCACATACTCTCATATCTCCCTTGTGGTACAGGGTCTCTAGTACGCCAAATTGGGCTATGGTTAGACCTGAGTCTTTTATGTAAATAAGTTCATTCTTACGAAGATCTTGAACGGTACGAAGTAAAGCAATGACAAGTTTTAAGTTCTCTTCGTTTTCCTCACCATAGTCGGTCTGTCTCATAGCCGGAAATATATTACTAGTTAGTAATAAAAGCAATAGTTATTGTCCCTTTTCGATAAAAAAAATGACAATAACTATCAGAATTATTTGTGCAAGAAGCTGTTCAGCACTTTTTGGAAGTATTCCAGATCCAGTTTGGATATCACTTCCCTAATAGAATGCATAGACATCAGGGGTAAACCAATATCCACTGTTTCGATACCTGTAAGAGAAGAAGCGGCAGGTCCTATGGTTGAGCCGCAGGGCTTATCAGAGCGTATTATGAATTGTTGATAAGGTACATTCTCCTGGTCACATAGTTGGACATAACGGGCGAATCCGTAGGATGTTGTGGCATACATTTGTTTTGTATTAACCTTAATGACAGGACCTTTATTGAGCAGAGGTTTATAATCTGGATCAAAATCCTGGGAATAGTTTGGATTGGATCCATGGGCTGCATCAGCACTTAAGTTAAAGCTATTGGCTATACGCACATTATATTCTTCTTGTGAACCTTTTAAGGCGTTATGAATACGTCGGAGGATTTGTTCTGTAAAGGCGCTGTCTGCCCCTCGGCGAGTGCGACTACCTACTTCTTCATTATCGTATAAGAATATGATTGAAATCTGAGAGGCTGATTTAAGGTTTAGCATACTCTCAGTGAGACTATAGCACATGGCTAAATTATCAAGTCGAGCTGCGGCAATCTGATCTGCCTTAACACCTATGGTTTGAGCTTTTTCACTAGGATAGAGATATAACTCTGTTCCAATGATTTTTGCCTCTTTGGACCAGGATAATTCCTGATAGATATGATTCCAGAATTCTTCTTCTGTTGCGTCTCCAAAACTTACCAATAACTCTGTCTGGGGATTGTATTCCTTCCCTTTATTTATGTTTCTATTGAAGTGAATAGGAGCATTAGAGACTCTGCCCACAGGTTCAGCCCAGTTGATAAATCCTTCCAGGATTTCCCCATTCATGAGAGCCGTGATTTTTCCTGCAACAGATAGATCTCTATCTAACCAGGAAGAAATAATAGGGCCTCCGTAGATATCTGTTGTGGCTGTTAATTGATTATCCTGATATTTAAAGGATGATGTCTTAATTCTTAGGGAAGGACTTTCGGTATGGGCAGCTGCCATGTGAAAACCTGAAGTAGGGGATTCCCCTCCTGTATAAAAGGCTACTAATGCGGCATCTCCTCTGGTGAGGACGTATTTTTGATTCCATTCCAGATTCCAGATTTCCTTTTCTGTGATTTCTTTATACCCGGACTCCTTAAGCTTTTGCAGACTATTGGCAACGGCATGAAAGGAGGTTGGACTATCATTTATATAGTCGATAAGTGTCATGTTAAATCCTTATTGTAGTTGTGAAGCGGCTTCTAAAAATCTATCTTTGATAGAACTTGTCATCTTGTCAAAGAGTTGTGAGTCAGGATGATTACTTTCCACTAATTGGAGGCGGATTTTATTTTCCTGTGCTACCAATGTGGAAAACTCTTCCTCTTTGGCTCTCGCCATTTCGATCGCCTTGGGATCATTTTGGCTAGCTTGATAACTGTATAGAAGATACTCTTCTAAGAAGTTATAGTATCTAATTAGAAAGTCAATAGCTTGTTGATCTGTTAGAAGGGCTAAGTTCCCATAAAAGGTCTCCGTTTGCTGTGTGTCAGATATTATGGGTTTCATCTGACTAAGGTTACGGTCCCATTTTGTATTAAGGTCTGTAATCCTCTTTTCAAGAATATAGAATTCTGCAGGTGAATTGTTTCTTTTATAGTCCAAAAGATTTTGTCCTTCGAAGGACAAATTATCAAGAAGATCATTCTGACTTTGCAAATCTTTTTGAAGATTGGGATTGTCTTCTTTGGTCATGGACATTAATTCATATTGTCTATCAATAGCTGCGTCAAATCGCTTGAGATAATTCAAGGACTGGGGGGATAAGCTATCTGTTGATTCTGGATTTTGCTGTTCCTTCCAGATCCCATAGGCATCTATTATAGAGAGGGCTGGCGCATAGGCACTGGCTATATTAATGAGTTGTATAGCCATAGAATCCACTTGGGTAACGAGTGCTGTATCTTTGAGTAGGACCTCGTTAAGACTTATCATTTGTGAATACCTGTCAATAACCAAACCATAGTAGGGCATTGTGGAAGTGTAACTCAAATAATCTCTGAGACCATCTTTAAGTTTACTTGTCCACTGATCCCAGTAAGTATCTAATTCCTGTCTATCCCCATTAATCTCTTTGAAGACTTCAGCTACTAAAGGATCAAGATTCTCAGAGGTGCTTAATCGTTCTTTGAATCGGTTCAGAACATAGGGCTTTGTTAATTGTCTTAATGTCTCATTAAAGAAATTGCTTTTGCTCATTTCTATCCATTGTGACATCTGTTCTTCTGGAATTTCCTGTATCTGTTGAGGCCAGAAAAAGTCTCCTTCCTTTGATAAAGGAGGGGATTCCAGATTGGCTGACTTTAAGAATCTGTATTGTCGTAGTAATTGCTCTTTGTCTCTTAATATATGTAAGTAATCGATATAGTAAGGATCCTTGGGATCATCAGTGCTAAAGTTACTATTGGCCATTAATTTTAAATCCAAATCCGATAGTTTTTGGCTGTAATTCTTCAGAACTGTGTCTAATGCTTTATCACCAAAGGTGTTTTCGATAACAAAATCTTTGCTCTTTATATCTGGTGTCCAGAGTATGTCATTTCCCTGTTCGATCTGAAACAAATAACTATTTTTATCAAAGAGTCTAAAGCTTACTGTGCCTTGTGCTTTTGCTGATGTGTAGAAAAGGGTGTTACCATTGGGGAGTATCTGATAACAGTTGACCTCAATATCTCCGACTTTATTAGGAGGAAGGGAAAAGAAAAAGTTAGGTTCTGCCAGGCTGTCATCATACACATTCACAGATGAGACCAGACTCCCTTTCCCCCCTTGTATGGCTAATCCTTTCAGAGGCTCTGTTTTTATGGCACCAAGTATGAATCTTAATTGATCCTGCTGGTAAAGGCGTATCTGACCTTGGCTGTATTCTACAGTGATTAAATAACTAGGTCGTAGGTCTAAGGGGATATTATGGGTGATTCCCTGATAATCTATTTGAAGATTTCCTTTGTTGTCTATGGTGAACTGATAGGGAATGGTACTTATAAGGGTGAAGCCCCATTTTGATGGCTGTCCAGGAGAGATGGCCAGAATGATTCGACCCTTTTTTAGATTGATAGCTAACTGGCTGTTGCTGTCTTCTACCATAGCGATGAAGCCGTTTTTTGTTTTTTCCCAACTTCCTGATATTTTTTCCCATTCAGGCTGTTGTTGTTTGAAGTTTTCCTCAATAACTAAGGAAGGATTATAATTCGTTTCTTCTGTGGGAACTCTACTATCTGAGGGAGCGCTCGTAGGGACTGTTTGACTCGTTTCTACCTTATTATTTACTTCTCTTTCCTCTGATAGTTGAGGCTTGGGAGAACATGAGATCATTAGTAGTATTAATAATGTATAAGTCCATTTCACAGACATGAGTCTACCTATGGATTGACTTATAAAGCAAGCTCGACGATGAAAAAAGTACCAAAATGCCTACCTTTGGGATAAAATATTTACCTTGTCAGCACATCAAACACTCTCTAGTATAACAGTATATGTGTAAAAGAATGTTTTTCTCTATTCTATTTATAGGCTTAAGAGGGATTCTGTTTAGTCAAGCGAGTGAAATCCCTGATTTATCCATTCCAGTGGCTAATGGTGATATCTTCTATGTGAATAAGCAATTAAACCCAAAGGAAGAGATCCTGTCTCTTGATCAGCAAACACTGATTAAGTACCTCAATATAGCCATAGATTATGGCCAATACCCTATGATCGACTATCTACTGTCTAATTATGATATTGATAATCAAGCTAATAAGGGAGTCTTGATTGCCACTAAGGATCAGCGTGTGGATATTGTACGCTTATTACTCAGTTATGGTTTTACGGCGAATCTTGGTGATGAGGATGGTATATCTCCTCTGATGATTAGTATATATGATGATAATAAAGTCTTGTTCGAATTGCTTATGAATGCTGATTCCGATTTGAACCATCAGGATAAATTTGGAATGACTCCCTTAATGGTGGCCAGTTATCTAGGGTATCCTGATTATGTAGAGATATTATTAGCTAAGGAAGCGGACAAATCGATCACTGACAAGGATGGTAAAACCGCTCTTGATTATGCTCTAATGAAGGAAGATCAATATATGATCGACGTATTAGAAGGAGGATCTTGATTGTATCAGTTGGTTATTAGCAATCAGTTAGAGGATTTAATAGAACAGCATGCTCAGAGTTTTATTCCTCCTTCTTTGTGGGGACAATCACGCTTTTATGTTTTACAAAATAAAAGCATGGAACAATGGATGCGTCTTAAATTGACTGATGCCTGGTCGATTACGGCGGGACTTGAGTTTGATTTCCCTGATAATAGAATTCGTTATTTTCTGGAACACTCAGATTTGGTTAAAGAGATTCAACAGAATAGGGCCATCCTCTACATGGATGATCTAAAGCTGCTTATCTATAAGCATTTAGAAAAAATAATGGAAAATAAAGAAGCTATCTTTACGCCTATTATTCAATATTTTCAGTATCAACAAAGTGAGATTTCTTCTGTATTGATTTATAAAATGGCCAATCAGATTGCTGGTCTTTTCCATCAATACGCTATGAATGCTTCTCCCTTATTGGATGCCTGGGGGAAGGATTCTTACTTGTTTCCTGAAGGTCATAATAATCATGAGGATGAATTATGGCAAAGGGAATTGTGGAATATTGTTTTTGAAGATAAATACATCCATTTAGGGGAACTAATCAAGTTAGTCATTCATTCGGGACAAATGTATGATGGCCCTGTGGCGGATATTGTCCTTTTTGGTTCTGTCTTCTTGAGTCATCGGAGTTTGGAATTTTTTTATTATTTGTCTCACAGGATGAATGTGACACAATATCTTCTCTGCCCTTACTATGATCCTTCCTTCGGGGAAAATCATCCCCTCCTTAGGGAATGGGCTGTCTTGATTCATGATTTTTTTACATTAATAGAGGAAAAGGACATAAATGTCATTCAAGCTTCCCCAATAGAGAATACTGAATCCTATCCTATGGAAGTGGTTCATAATAATCTGCGAGATAATGCCCCCCTATCTAATATAGAGGAACGGATTAGAATTCACAGTTTTTCTAGTCCTTTACGGGAGGTAGAAGGCTTAAAAGACCAAATATTGGATTTGATTGAGTCTGGGTATAAACCGGAAGATATAGGTGTCCTGGCCCCTGATATTCGTAATTATGGTACGTACATAGAAGGGGTTTTTGGTAGTGACCTTAATGGTCCTTCCTTACCTTATAATATGATTGATTTGAGTTATGGTTCGGAATCTCCTTTTATTCAAGCCGCTATAGACTTAATAGATCTTCTGAGTTCTCGATTTACACGGCAGGACTTATATGGGTTATTTCATAATCCTTGTATTCAGAAAAAAATAGCCATTGATGATAGTCTTCTCAAGGAATGGATGGAATTCCTGGAAGATACTAATGTCAGGTGGGGAGCAGACAAAGAGTTTCGCTACTCAAAAGGGGCTTCCTATGCTCCAACAGGTACCTATGATTCGGGGTTTCAGAGATTTCTCACTGGAATAGTTATATCAAGAGATCCCTATGAAGGGCGTATTCCCTACGATCCTAAAAGTATATCAATGAGTCGGGAATTAGCTAAGCTCATGAAAGCCCATAGAAGACTATTCCAAGTAAGTAAAAACTGGAATAGTAAGAAGCAAAACCTCCAGGCATGGGTCCTTGAGTTTGAAGAATTATTTCTCTCCTTGTCCGGTGTCAGATCAGAACATCCAGAGGATCAGATAGATAGAAAAAGTTTTAGAGATGTATTGCGTAACTTGAATGCTCTAACAGATAACCTTGATGGTAATGATTCTTTTGATAGTGAAATGGATTTTAATCTCTTTCAATATATATTACGTGAAATCCTGAGCTCCACTATCGGTTCTAAAGGCCAGTATTTAACTGCTGGAGTTACTTGTTCTAATTTAAAACCTTTAAGGGCTATCCCTTTCAAAGTGATTTTTCTCTTAGGTATGAATGAGGGGGAGTATCCTACAGAAGAGAGAGTCTTGAGCTTTGATTTATCAGAACATATTGACCAGATTATGCGAATGGACAAGAGGTCAACCGACCTGTATGGGATCATAGAAACATTACTATCTACCAGGGATAAGTTGTTTGTCTTTTTTAATGGCGTTAATCCTGTAAATGGGGAGAATATTCCTCCCAGTCTCATGCTGGAACAGCTTATGGAGTATCGTAATAGTGCACAGATCATAGAGCATCCCCTACAGAGTTTTAACCCTTTGTATTATGAGGAAGCCTCCAGCTTTTTTACTTATAACCAGAATGCTTATGTAGAACTCCAGGAAGTTCCCCATAGGGAGATCAAATATATAACAGAGCCTGATCCTATCGTTGAAATATCTATGTATGACCTATTCCAGTTTATGAGGGATCCTCTTAGTTATCATATGAAAAAAGTTCAAGGCCTGGATTGGGGACAAATGATTCTTCTGGAAGAACAAATAGAAGACCTGCGCTATCTGGATAGGCATAAAATGATTTCCTTGATTCAAGATAGTTTGAGTGATGGAGCCATAGAGGAACGGATAGATTTATTAAGGATGGGAGGCTTTTTACCTCTTGATAAAATTGGTTTAGAAGAAGAGAAGCTCTTAAGAGATGTTTTTGATAAATACAAACAACAGCTTTCCAAAACAGGATTAAGCCAATTAGGGGCTCCTGTTCCCGTTGTCTTAACGGATCACCCCAGAGACTCTTATGATTATCAGGCCCTTACTATAAATATGGGCAGAAAAGACATTGTTCTAAAAGGATCGCTCAGGTTCTTGTACTCCCAGGGAGATGGTCTGTGTTTCTGGCGCACCCTAATGACTAGCCAGGTTTGGCAGTATCATTTGTTGGAAGGTTTTATGACTCAGTTAGTCCTTAACTCCTCAAGCGATCTTAAACATCCTATTAGTTCTATATGGGGAGGAACAAAGAAGGACTGTTATAGTGTTCAAGGTGTAGATAATAGTCATGAAGTTCTATTGGCCATTCTTCGGCTTTATGAATCCAATTTAAAGGTTCCTATTCCTTTGAATTATGAACTATCAAAAACATTGTGCTTAACAAAAAATACGGACATTCCCTACAGAGAACAATTACAGAGAGTTCTGAATGAAGGAGAGGTGGATCGAACATTATTCAGTAATGTCTTTGAATTATCAAAAGCTGGAGAAGATTCTCGCATTGATGAGTACATGCAAATTATGGATATGATCAAGTTGGAGAAGGTAAAATGATGGAAGCCCTCGATATTAATGGCAATATTCCTTTATTAAGTGATCTATCATTGGAAGCTTCTGCAGGAACGGGGAAGACCTATAGTCTGGAAAGAATTGTAGGTCGTCTTATACGGGATGAAGGTATAAGTATAGAAAGCATTCTTGTTGTAACATTCACAGATAAAGCGGCTAAAGAGATGAAAACGAGAATTAGGAGTCTGTTGAAAGATTGGTCTCTATCAGAAGAGGATGACAGAAAAAAGCTCCGTTTATCAGAAAGTGTAAAGGCTTTCGATAAGAGCTCGATTTATACAATTCATGGATTTTGCAGTTATATCCTCAAGACTTTTACCCTTGAAACCTCTTCTCCCTTTGAGTTTGAAGTTGATAATTCTGATGACATCTATAGGGAAGTGATCCTTGATTACCTTAGTCGGTTAGATGAGGATCTCCAGGATTATAAAGCTTTTCGCGAACTCTTTTCTGATTTCGATGGTATGGTTGATGGTTTGACCCGCTTCCTTCAATTAAAAGTGGGATTTGAAAAGGGAATCAGCTTACGTCCTACTCTTAGGGATATAGAAACCTTTGATTCTCTTGTAGAACAGATCGATCAAAATCAAGGTTCGTTTTTTCAGACTTGGAATGAAGTGTGTAAGAAATCAAGTATTCTTGTCGAATGGGCTCAGGATATAAAGTTAAAAAAGAATGGGGTTCCTTTTAAGACTCTTCAGTTTATTGCCAAAGAAATGAAAGCATTGGAATCCTTCGAAACTTTAGAGACTCTTTTATTACAGAAGCGAACATCAGATGATAAGGAAAACCTCGCCAAATACTTATTGTTGTTATGCTCTCAACAGAGGGAGGACACTTTATCGAACTGGAGTATCGCCTTAGGGGATATCACTTCTGATGTGGAAGCTGTTTTTCTTCTTATAGATAAATTAGAAGATGGGCTCACTCTTTTGTATAGTCTCTATAGGGGCAAAGTGCTAAGTAAATATTATAGAGCTGTGAAGTTCTACTCCCGTCATAATCAGAAACTTCTCAAGATATTAAGAGATAAAAAAGCTTTGCAAGGAATCTACGATTATGACGATTTGATTGAGAAAGTTTTTCAAGTGCTTTTAGGCCAGGAGTCAGCTCCTCTTGTTAATAAGTTAAGGAAGAAATACAAGGTTTGCTTAATTGATGAGTTCCAGGATACGGATCAAAGACAATGGGCTATATTTGATTCTATTTTTTCTCATCAGGGACATAATAAGATTATCATTGGTGATCCTAAACAATCCATTTATGGATTTCGTGGCGCAGATTTAGATGTTTATTTTAGGGCCACAAAATCTGTACAAAAGCGCTTTATCCTTGATACGAATTATCGCTCCTACTCTCGAGTGATCGATGGGGTGAATTTATTATTCCAGAATATATTTGATATTCATACTGGTTCGGGAGACCCTATTCCTTTTTTACCTGTCAAAAAAGCTAACTCAGGTCATGCTTATATTGAAGGCAAATCACAGGGAGTAGGTATTCTTCATATATCAAACGAAGAAGATAATCCTCTAACAAAGGAGCAGCTAACAAAACAAATACGTTTAGCCATCTGTCAGGAAGTGATTAGTCTACTTAATCATCATAAGTTGATACAGGGAGACGTTCCCAGGAGGATCTCACCTGGAGACATTGCTATTCTGGTAGAGACCCATTCTGAAGGTGTATTGGTGCAAAATCAATTAACCCAATTAGGAGTTCCTTCGGTCGTTGGGGGCGGCCAGGATTTATTTCAAAGTCAGGCGGCTTTAGACTTACTTGATCTATTGGAAGGGATATGTCAGCCCAGTCATATGGGTTCTATTAAGAAGGCCCTGTTAACACCTTTTTGTGGATACAATATGGGGGATATTCAGGAGGGACTTGATTCTGGAGGAATGGAAAAAATAGTCAGTCTATTCTATGACCATCAACAGAATGTGCAGACTAAGGGATTGTTTTCTATTTTTAACCTTATCTGTAGCCACTTCGATTATTTAAAAAGGCAATTGGCAGTCGTGGGAGGGGAACGACACATTACAGATTCTCAACATATTATAGAGATTCTTATGGAAAGGCAGAATAAATCCCTAGCTCCGATAGAGGATTTACATCGTTATTTGCTAGGCCAGATACAAAAAGAAAAATCTGAGAACTCAGTACGTCTTGATCAGGATCAGCATGCTACCCAAATCGTTACTATGCATGCTAGTAAGGGATTGGAATATCCCATTGTTTTCTTCCATGGAGGATATAAGACAGGGCCTGCTTCAGGTGATTCTCATGATTATATTATCTATAATGGCGAACAGGGAAAGGTTTGTGATTTTTGTTATGACCATGAACAAAAAACCTTCTTTAATAATGAAGATTGGGAAGAACGGAAACGTCTTTATTATGTAGCTTTTACACGACCTGTGTCTCGTTTGTATATTCCCTTTGTAGATAACGGATCCTTAAACTACCTAACCAATCTATGGGCTTCTCAATGTTGGTCCGATGTTCGTGTCTTTTTAAAGCAGATAGGATTCCCCAGTGCGATGCCTTTAACAACAACTCTTAATACAAATAATAGAATCTTTACTACTAATGAGTATAAGACCAAGAAGCAATACATGAAGGGGCTTAACTCGATTATTACAGAATCAATAAGAGAACTTTTCATAACCCATTCTGAAGTTTTTGAAGTCATTACATTGGATGACCTGGGACCTGCTGAGTATAGGGGGCATCAGAAATCTGAGAAGAGGAAGGGGCCTCGAATCTTTACGGCTTCTGAATCTATACAGAGAAGCAGGACTTGGATATCAAGTTTTTCCGGACTGGTTAGTGACTATCATAATGTTAGTGATGTATCAGATAATTATTTAGAAGTTATTACAGAGGTTCCTGATGAACCCCAGGGGTTTGGGGTATTGCCCAAAGGTCCTGAGTTTGGAGATTTTGTTCACCACGTATTAGAAAATACCGATTTTTCATCCTTTTCCGGTTATTCTTCTTTTGAAGAATTCTGGTCTTCCCCTACAGGTCAGGAGTGGTGCCAGCAATGGTGTAAGGTTTTTCATGATATGGATGATGATTTATTCGTTATATTTGGTCAGATGATTTATAACACATTGAATTTTCCTCTGCCGAATAAGCAGGGGGATATCTTTTTATCCCATTTAGATACACAAGATATAAAATGTGAAATCGAGTTTTTATTTAAAGTGGAACAACAGGGTAGCCTTATCCTGGATGATAGGTGGGAAGTTCATAAAGGTTATATCAAAGGTTTTATCGATGTTCTCTTTATCTATAAAAATCAACTATATATATTGGATTGGAAAACGAATTATCTTGGTAATGATGTGAGTTATTATGATGATGCTCATGTCGAGGATGGTATGCTTCATCATCATTACAATCTTCAGTACTATTTGTATTATTCAGCGATAGCCCAATATCTTGAGTGGCATCCTGATGTAACCTTTGGTGGTGTGTACTATCTCTTTTTAAGGGGAATGGAAAAACAGGGGTATGGAATCTATCATCATGAGCTTAGTCTCACTGAGCTTCAGGCCTTTGATCCCAAATCAGTACTAGGAGTTAAGAGTCATGGATAGGGATTGGGAGTATCTAAGCTTAGCCATGGGCCATCAGTGGTATCCAGAAGACAAAGATAAATCATTGTTAGTGTGTATAGTGATGGAACTGGTGTTAGCTGGTCACATATGTATGAACCTGGATAGTTTTCTTGAGGATCTAAAGACAATAGGAATTAATGACACCATCACATTAGATAAAGATGATGTGTTGGAATTAATTGCTGATGACAGGAACTTCAGTTCAGACCCCAAAGCTCGCAGCCCATTCATTTATAAAAACAACTGTATCTATTTTTATAATCAGTTTGTGATAGAACAGGAGTTAGCCCAGTATATTGGGAACTATTTGTCCCAAAGCTATATTAGTCTTGATCATGCTCTTTTATCTCCCCATGGTATTCGTTTAACAGAAAATCAGTTAAAAGCGGCTACTCTTCCTTTAGAACATGGTTTGTCCATCATCACTGGTGGCCCTGGAACGGGAAAAACCACTGTCCTTTCTTCTGTGCTGCTTAATTATAATAAAGCTTTTCCTAAGGCGGTTATTCAGTTAGCGGCTCCAACCGGACGTGGCGCCAAAAGAATGGTAGAGAGTATCTCTCATCAATTAGATAAGACGCCTTGGCTGGATGTTATTATGGACACAGCTTCTACTGTTCATAAGTTGTTGGGGTTTTCCCAGAAAGGAAGGCCCACCCGCAATAAGAAGAATCCCTTCAAATTAGATCTCCTTATTATTGATGAAGCATCTATGCTCGATTTTGTGATGATGCGTAGGATATTAGAGGCTATGCCAGAGAAGTCCCAATTGTTACTTGTGGGGGACAGAGACCAATTACCCTCTGTTGAAGGAGGAGATTTTTATGGTGATATTCTGGAATATCTAAGGGAACACCATAGTTCCTGTATGGTCACACTAGACAAGTCCTTGAGAGCTAACTCTGCTTTGTCGAAGGTGGCCAGCTGTATTGTTCGGGATGATTTTGATGCCCTAAAACAAACGATAAAAGATCATGAGGAAGTACAGCAATCAAAGGATAATCAGGAGAATCCCTTCTTTGAAGAAGTGTTACACAGGTGGTCCTGGAATCAACTGAAATATAAGGGAACATTCTCTTGTGACATTCGTGATTGGAAAAGGGAGCAACAGAACATTGATGACTTCTTCTCTTTATTGAACCATGGTTGGATACTGTCTCCTGAATATGGATCTTATTGGGGCGTTGATCAAGTCAATGATAGGGTTAGACTTCGTTGTGGTCTGGATTCTGTCTTATCTGCAGGGTTACCTATTATGATCAACAAGAATGATTATAGTCTTGGATTATATAACGGGGATAGGGGGGCTTTACTGTCCTTTGGTGGATCGATCTTTGCCTTTTTTCCTCAAGCTCATGGGTATAATTTTTACAGCCCCGGACGTCTTCCTTCCTGGGAGCCGGCTTTTGCTACGACGATTCATAAGAGTCAAGGCTCTGAGGCGGATGAAGTATTAATGATCATGACAAGTAGATCTGAACGCTTAATGACAAAAGAATTGTTCTATACAGGTGTGACGAGGGCAAGAAACAAATTATACCTTATCGCAGATGATGAACTGCTAGAAAAGGTGATATCAAAGAAAATGCACCGACAAAGTGGATTAAAGGAACAATTATTAGGAATATAGTTTGTTTATAGGTTGTTATGACGCTAGGGTCTTGAAAAAAATATAAAAACCCCTATAGATTAAGAAAAAATTTGCCTTTCAGGAGCTTTTGATATACTCCTTGAATATATAACATAGGAACAAAGACAAAGAATTAGGAGAACTTCTATGGCCAAAAAGAGTACAGGAAAAAACCTGCTCATAGTTGAAAGTCCGGCAAAAGCTAAAACAATCAAGAAGTTTTTAGGCTCAGGATTTGATGTAAAAGCTTCCGTCGGTCACATCAGAGATCTGTCCAAAAAGGGCCGTGGAGGATATAAATTTGGGATCAATGTTAAAGGTAATTTTGATCCTGACTACATTGTTATCTCTGGAAAAGAGAAAGTTATTGAGGAATTAAAGACAGCCGCTTCTAAGGCTTCACATATTTATCTGGCTCCTGACCCTGACCGTGAGGGAGAAGCTATTGCCTGGCATTTGAAAGAAGTCATAGGTGCTTCTGATGAAAATGTATCTCGTATAACTTACCAGGCTGTAACAAAGAAAGCCGTTCAGACAGCTATTGAGAACCCACGGAAAATCGATCAAAACTTAGTGGATGCTCAACAAGGCCGACGGGTTCTGGATAGATTGGTTGGGTTTCAATTGTCTCCTTTTCTTTGGAAAAAAGTATGTACTGGTTTAAGTGCTGGACGTGTTCAATCGGTCGCTGTGAAGATGGTTGTCGAGAAAGAACGTGAGATTCAGGCCTTTGTTCCAGAAGAATATTGGAAAATTATTGCAGATCTCAATAAAGAGGGGCAGAGCTTCAAGGCCCAATTGGTAAATTGGAAAGACACTAAGTTTGTTCTTGGTGGAGAATATGCTAAGACTGAAGAAATGGCTCGTGCCGTTGAAGAAGCTCTAAAGAAAGCCGATTATGTTGTTATCTCTGTAGAGGAGAAAGAGAATTCTGGAAGACCTAGTCCTCCTTTTATAACGTCTACTCTACAGCAGGCTGCTTCCAGTCAATTAAGATTTGGGACTTCCAAGACTATGCGTGTTGCCCAGACTTTATATGAAGGAATTGAGTTAGATGGGGGTCCTGTGGGATTAATAACCTATATGCGAACTGACTCAACACGAATTGATCCTGAAGCCATTGATCAAGCAAGAGATTTTATTACTCAGAATTATGATAAAGAGTATCTTCCGGAAAAGGCCCCCCAGTATACAACTAAGAAAAATGCCCAGGATGCTCACGAAGCTATACGGCCCACTTATATTGATCAAACTCCGGAAAAGGTGAAGCCCTTTCTAAGTGCAGATCAATTCAAATTATATGATTTAATCTGGAAACGATTTTTGGCCAGTCAGATGGCCCCTTCCCGTTCCATGATTACAACAGCTAAGATTGAAGCAGCTGATGGTATTTTGGAGGCCAAAGGACGACGGGTTGTTTTCCGGGGGCATACCGTATTGCAGCCTGAAGAACCAAAAAAAGAAGATGATATTAAAGATCAAATTCTTCCTCCTTTAGGTCAAAATGACAAAGTAGATCTGGATGAATTAAGCACTACGCAACATTTTACAAAACCACCTGCTAGATATTCAGAGGCTAGTCTTGTTAGGGCATTAGAGAAAGAAGGCATTGGACGTCCTTCCACCTATGCTCCTATTATTGCAACCATAAAGGATAGGGGCTATGTTTGGCTTGAAAAACGGGCTTTCCATGCTTCCGAACTTGGTATGGCTGTTACGGACATGTTAGAGGCTGGTTTCAGTGACATTATGAATAAAAGCTTTACCGCAGATATGGAAGGAAAACTCGATAACATTGAATCGGGAAATACAGAATGGGTCAATGTTATAAAAGAATTCTATGAGGAATTCCTCGAAGAGCTTGATGTCGCGATGGATAAAGTAGAATCCCTAAAAGGAAGAGAGTGGGACGGTGATGAGAAATGTCCTCTCTGTGGTTCTTCCTTAGTTGTTCGCTATAGTAAGAAAGGTGCCTTTTTAGGTTGTAGTAATTATCCTGAATGTAAAGGTCTTCTTCCCATGCCTGGTGAAGGTGATGAAGATGGTCAGGAAGAAGAACTTAAAGTCGATTGTCCTACTTGTGGTAAGCCTATGCTTAAAAAAAGTTCTCGGTATGGATCCTTTCTGGCTTGTTCCGGGTATCCTGAGTGTAAGACGACTTTGAGTTTGGACAAAGATGGTAATATTGTCGAATTGCCTCACATAGAACGTACTTGTGATAAATGCGGTAAGCCCATGGCTGTTAAAACTGGGCGAAGAGGGATGTTCCTGGCATGTACTGGTTATCCTGAATGTAGCTTTACCCTACCAATGGATAAGAATGGTAATGTTATAGAGTTGCCAAAGGTTGAGGAACAGACCTGTGAAAAATGTGGTTCCCCTATGGTTGTTCGTATGTCGAGACGTGGTCCTTTTCTTGGGTGCAGCAATTATCCTAAATGCCGTAATGCAAAGCCCTTACCCAAGGATGGTACAGAAAATGAAGAGGGTACAGAAAAATAAGTTGACACCCTAAAGAAGTGATGAGAGAATATTCTTATCCGTTTAGGGTCGGATAACAAAGGAGTAAAGAGGAGCGCGTACGGCACTGTGCTCTTCTTTTTTTTTATCCTTACGAAAAGCCTGAGTCTTATGATTCAGGCTTTTTTTATTGATACTGGTATAGATAAATTAGTTTAAAAAGTTAAAAAGTTTTTCTTGACAGCTCGGTAGGTTGGTCTTACGATGGTTTAGTTAGTTGTTTTAAAAACTAACTAAACGAATTATGGCAAAGATAAAAGATATCCAATTACAGAATGCAGCATCGATACTCAGAACCGTTTGGATGAACAGAATGAGCAGTAGGATAGAGATATCACGACAAGTGGATTTGAACAAATCAACTGTGACAAAAATAGTTTCTGCCTTGATTGGTCAAGGTATATTGCAAGAACGTGAAGAAGGAGAAACTGGTCCTCAAGGTGGACGTAAACCAATATATCTTGAGTTGAACAAAGATTATGGTTATGTAGCTGGGATGGAGTTCCAACCGGACTGTTGTCGTGTGGTTGTAACCAATCTATATGGTCAGATTATAGATACTTGGCAAGATAATATTGCGATACAAAGAGATAATTTTTTAGACATTTTTAATTCAAATCAAACAAAGATATTTGATTTGATGGAAAGTCTGGGTGCTCCATTATTGGGAATTGGTATTGGAATATCAGGTTTGGTAAATCCTGAAACGGGAACAGTTATAGCTTCGATTCCTTTTAACATGGAAGATTTTCCTTTAGTAGAGACGATTAGTACCAATCATCGAGTTCCCATTTTTATAGATAATGATTCCAATGCAGGTGCCTGGGGTGAAAGCGTTTTCCATAAAGACTCTTGTCCACAGGATTTTACATTTTGTCTGGTTGAGTTCCATGATCCTAAAATCCGTAAAGGACTTGTTGGTATCTCAGTTGGGTTAGGAATTGTATTAAATGGACAATTGTATCGTGGTCCAAATAGTATGGCTGGAGAATTCCGTTCTGTATTTTGGGAAAACAATCCCAGTGGACAGTTAACATTAACGAAGGATGAGATGAAAAAAGTTCAAAATGACAAGGAAATATTTGATCGATTCGTTAGAGAGTTAGCAAAGAATATAGCTTTTTTAGTTAATACATTGAACCTCAGCCGTGTTGTATTAGGGGGCGACCTTTTTGATTGGAATGGGTCTGTTCATCAAACATTCATCGAAGAACTGAAGACGAACTGGTCTTATTCCAATGCTGTTAATTGTGAGATTACTTTCTCAAGTTTAGGCAATCAGGCTGTGGCCTATGGTGCGGCTGGAATGGTAGTGGATAATTTGTTTTTTCAAAGTAGTCATAAAGGGCGAGAAATGGAAAAGATTCAGGAATATCCCTTTTATTCCTGTTTTGTATAAAGGTAGAAAGTACCTTTCGTTGAAAGGTTATAATAAAAAGGAGGATCTCAATATGAGAAAACTACTAGGTATTTTGGCTTTAATCCTAGCAGCAAATATGGTATTTGCTGAAGGTCAGTCAGAAGGCAAAGGTGGACAAGTTGTTGTTAAAGCTCTTGCTTACGGTGACAACTCTAACTCTGAAGGTGTTAGCTGGGTAAGAATTGTAAATGCGTTTGAAAAGGCGAATCCCGGAATCAAAATTGATTATGAATTACTTTATGATGAAGCATATCACCAAAAAGTAACAGCACGTCTTGCTTCTGGTGATGTTCCTGATCTTGCTTATATGGGTGCAGATGCCAGATGGGGAGCTCCCTGGAAAGAAGCAAGTCAGCAAATAGATATGACACCATACATTGATAAAGAAATGTATGATATGAACTTGATTCCTAAAATGGGTCCTAATGGAGAAATCTATGAAGTACCATTAGGAACTTCTAATCTTTGTACTGTTTTATTCATGAATGAAAAACTAGTCAAAGAATTAGGATTCAGTGCTCCTAAAACTTATGAAGATTTAGTAGCTATGGTTCCTGCTGCAAGAGAAAGAGGATTAGATGTCATCACTATTGATGGTGCTGATGGATGGGCATGGAACTCATGTGTAATGTCTACTTTTATTGCTAGAATGTCAGGAGATCCAGCATGGATGTCTAAGGCTGCTGCAGGACAACACAAGTTTACTGAAAAACCATTTGTAGATTCATTAGCTCTTTTGAGAAAAATGGTTGATGACGGTGTTATCACTGAAAAATCAGTTTTAGTTGATTATGGTACAAACGTATCTAACTTCTCTAATGGAAAGGCTCTTTTCATGGTACAAGGACAGTGGGTAGCTGGTTCTATCGAAAATCCTGAAGTTGCTAATAATACTAAAATGATGCCATGGCCTAAATTACCTGGTGAAAAAGGTGCAGCTGGTTCTGTTGCTGCGGCTATTCAGGTTGGTTACGGTTTAACAAAATCAGGTGCTGAAGATCCTAAAGTTAGAGCAGCAGCCATGAAATTTATCAATTATTTCAATTCTGAAGTTGAAGTAACTGAAAGATTAAGAACTGGTTCTATCGTTGCTCCTATTCTTAAGGGCTATGTCGTTCCTGATGATATGCCTTATATCGTTAAGGAAAAAGTTCGTTTTGCAACTAGTGTAACTACTTCAGATGTTATTGATGCATTCTTGTCTGGTGCTCCAAATGATGCACTTAATGCAGGTATGCAGAAAATTGTTTCTGGTGGTGCAACTGCAGAAGAAGTTGCTGCACAAGTAGAAGGTTTAAGATAATTTACCTTCATTATAGGGGCGTCTATCGCCCCTTTTTATAGGTGAGGAGTTTGAGGTGAAAAAACTAGATAAAAAGGCCTTGCTGGTCTATTTGGGGTTTATAGGACCAGGTTTATTGGTGTACTTGTTAATCGTAGCCTATCCTATTATTTATTCTGTACTTTTAAGTTTTTCTGATTTTAACCCCAATAGAGGAGGGGGTTGGAACTTTGTCGGTTTGTTGCAATATTCAACAATGTTTAAAGATCCAGCGTTTTGGCATGCCCTGAAAAATAATATGATTGTTGTTGGAATTTCTGTGTTCGGTCAGATTCCTATTGGCTTTATGTTAGCCTATATTTTGTATCGCCGTTTAGTAAAAAGCACCAGTTTCTTTCAGACTATGGTCTTTTTGCCTAACTTTCTATCAACAATTGTAATTGGTACTTTATGGAAGAAATTATTTTCTGCTGATGGTCCTGCCTCAGTAATTATTCAACTTTTTACAGGGAATCCCAATGCACAATTTGACGCAATGTTAAAACCAGAGACAGTAATGTTTCCTATTGGTTTTGCTTTGATTTGGATTTATACAGGGTTTTATATGATCATCTTCTTGGCTAACCTTCAGAAGGTTAATTCCAGTGTTATTGAAGCTGCAAAGATCGATGGTGCTACAGAATTTCAGATATTTTCTAAGATTATCGTCCCTGTACTATCCGGAACCATTCTTGTTTCAACAATTTTGGCAATCGCGGGCTCTTTAAGAGGGTTCGATTTAATATTTTCAATTACTACTCAGGGGCTTCAACGACAGAATGCTGAAGTATTACCCATCTTTATGTATAGGACAGCATTTCAGAATTATTCTAATGAAATGAGGTTCGCATATGGTTCAGCCATATCTAATGCGATAGTAATTATATCGGTGAGTTTAATTATGTTTAGCAACTGGGTGAGCGCCAAAGTTGGTGGCGGGGAGGAAAACTAATGGCGACTGATAATATAAAAACCTCTAATGACTTTATGACAGGTATTGGTGGACGTACCATATCCTATGTTATTTTTATTTTATGGACAGCCATTACTATTTTACCATTAGTTTGGATGTTTTATTCTTCTTTTAAATCAAATGAAGAATTAACCCGAAATATATTTGCGCCACCAAAGGAATTATTCACTAATATGGATGATGAATATACGGTTATTCCTATGTCTGTAAGTGTTATTCCTCCTTATGATCCTGATATAGATACAAGAGAACGTTTGATAATTGAATCAAAAACCATCTCACCAGGTCGTAGACTCTTTGTTCATTTTCTTCTAAAAGAAAAGTTGCCCCCTGAGATCGCTAATCGAAAGATAGGGGATACGGTTATTGTAAGAGAGTTACCCTGGTCCATGAGGCAAGCCATAAATTGGAAGACTGTGTGGTTTAATTATACTTCTGCCTTTCAAAGAGGAAAACTGGGTGGTAAGTTTATTAACTCCATATTGTACTCGGGGGTATCAACATTCCTGGTTGTAATCTTTGGTTTGATGATGGCTTTCGCTATTAGTAAACTGGCGTTTAAAAAACTATCGGCTGTGGCAATGGGATTAGTAGGTTTGGGGTATCTCATCAGTACTAACTCTGTATTGATACCTCTCTTTCTAATGTTATCCAAGATTGGACTGACTGATACTCATCTCGGGATTATTCTAGTATATGTTGCTTTCGGATTACCTTTAGCCGTGTTACTGGCTACACAATTTATGCAAGGATTACCTAATAGTCTTGTTGAATCTGCTAACATAGATGGTGCTACCACATTTCAGGCATTCACTTATATTATTCTTCCTATGTGTGTTCCTGTAATCATTACTATTAGTATTATGACGGCCCTGGGAATTTGGAATGAGTTCCTATTGGTATTGGTTTTAGCCAGTTCCGATTTTACCAAATCGTTACCAGTTGGGGTTTTCTCCTTCTCAAGTCTTACCAGTACACAGTTGGGTTGGCAAATAGCCGCATTGGTTATTGCTACTATACCTGCAATGGCTGTTTATTTTGCTTTCAATCAAAGCATCACCAAAGGTGTTGTTGCTGGAGCTGTTAAGGGTTAATACTAAACTTTTAATCGATAAGAAGCTGACTGATCTTAGTCAGCTTCTTTTATTTATAGAACATCATTGATTTTGGATTACCGTTTATTTAGAATTTGATTGGTACAAAGTAGGAAGGAAGGTAGTTCTGTCAATGAATAAAATAATGCTTATCACTTATGCAGATTCTCTAGGTAACAATCTAAAAGATCTAAATACTGTTTTAAAGAGGTGGTACAAAGATTGTATCGGCGGGATACATATTCTACCTTTTTTTCCTTCCTCTGGTGACAGGGGATTTGCCCCTCTCCGATATGACAAAGTAGATCCTCAATTTGGTGATTGGAGTGATATAGAGAATCTTGGTTCTCAGTATTTCTTGATGTTTGATTTTATGGTGAACCATATTTCCAGAAAATCTCCCTATTTTCAGGATTATTTACAGAACAATGAAGCTTCTGAATGGAAGGACTTATTTCTTACAGTAAAGAAGGCCTGGGGAGGTACCAACCCTAGTGATTCGGAGATTGATAAAATATACAAACGAAAAGACAAAGCTCCTTTTGAAGAGATCCTCTTTGAAGATGGTAGTACGGAACAGCTATGGTGTACCTTTAGTGAAGAACAATTAGATTTGGATGTTAACAGTGAGGTAACACAAAGATTTTTTACTACTACCTTAAAGGATTTGATAAAGCATGGAGCTAAAATTATAAGACTGGATGCCTTTGCTTATTGTATTAAGAAAAAGGGGACAGATTGTTTTTTTGTCAAACCGGATATTTGGAATTTACTTCATAAGATTGAAGCGGAGGTAGCTAAACAACACGTTCTAATATTACCGGAAATTCATGAGCACTATTCCATTCAATTAGACATTGCTAAGGAAGATTTCTGGGTTTATGACTTTGCTTTACCTATGTTAGTTCTTCATACTATCTACACGAGTAATGGAGACAAACTTAAGAAATGGCTTAAAATTTGTCCCTCCAAACAATTCACTACCTTAGACACTCATGATGGAATTGGTGTTGTCGATGTTAAAGATCTGCTGACAGAGGAAGAAGTCGAGCACACCATGGAGACTTTATATTCTGAAGGGGCTAATGTAAAAAGAAAGTACAGCTCTGCTGAATATAATAATCTGGATATTTATCAAATCAATTGTACTTACTATTCTGCTTTAGGAAATGATGATCAGAAGTATTTATTAGCAAGAGCTATACAGTTTTTTTCACCCGGCATCCCACAAGTGTATTATGTTGGTTTATTGGCTGGAGAGAACGATCTTGAGTTGTTAGAGAAAACAAAACAGGGGAGAGATATCAACAGACATTATTATAATATTAAAGAAATTGAAGAGAGTCAAAATCGCTCTGTAATAATAACACTAAATGAACTGATGAAATTCCGGAATCGCTCTGAAGCCTTTGATGGCAAGTGCGACATAATAGACAGTAAGGATGATAAACTGATCATTAGAAGAGAAAAGGGTAGCTCATATGCTCAGCTAAACGCCGATTTGATGAACTACCACTTTACCATAACTCATAACGTGAATGGAGAGGAAGAAGTCTTGTCTTATTAGCTATGAAGTGCTTCTTGTCTCTTATAGTGATCTATTAAGACTAAAGCGGCCATAGCTTCGACTACGGGAACTATACGAGGACAGATACAAGGATCATGTCGTCCCTCTGTCTGTATTTTTACCTCATCTCCTGATTTATTTACTGTATCTTGTTCTTTGCTGATACTGGATGTTGGCTTTACGGCAATTCGGAAAACAATTTCCTCTCCCGTTGTGATTCCTCCTAACGTTCCACCTGCATTGTTGGTTATAAAACCTTTGCTATCCATTCCATCGTTGTGTTCGGAACCTTTCATATCTACACAGTCAAAACCAGAACCAATTTCAAATCCTTTTACAGCACCAAGGCTTAGCATGGCTTTACCCAGGTCCGCATCCATTTTATCAAATACAGGTTCGCCTAGACCGGGTTTCACTCCAGTTATGCGGCATTCAACAATGCCTCCCACACTATCACCTTCTTGTGCCAACTGTTCAATGATGGGGATCATTTTGGCAGCTGCCTTCATATCGGCCGCTCTCATAGGATTTTGTTCAATAACTGAATAGTCTATGGTTTCACAGGATATTCCCGCTGCTCTTTTTGTGTATGCTGTTATTGAAACACCTTTTTGTTGCAGTAATTTTTGTGCTATAGCACCTGCGGCAACTCTTCCCGCTGTTTCCCTTCCTGAGGCTCTACCTGATCCTCTATAATCACGGATTCCGTATTTATTGAGATAGGTAAAATCCGCATGACCGGGACGGAACTTTTCCTTTATATCATCATAGGCTGAGGGCATGGCATCTTTATTATAAAGGATTAATAAAATAGGTGTTCCTGTCGTTTTACCTTCAAATACACCACTTAAGATATGAACAATATCTGGTTCCTGTCTGGGTGTGGTAACGGAAGATTGTCCTGGCTTTCTTCGATCTAGTTGTTTCTGGATATCCTCTTCTGATATCTCCAGTCCAGGTGTAGCGCCATCAACTATCACCCCTACTGCACCTCCATGTGATTCCCCAAAAGTGCTAATACGAAAATTATGTCCAAATGTGCTACCTGGCATTTTTATACTCCTGTACCCTGTTGTTTATACAATCAAAAGCTTGATCTTGATTTTTATTTTTTATGTCAACTGTGATATTTGCCCAATCTGTGTAGAGCTTCGTTCTTCTCGTATAAATATCCAGAAAAGAATGATACGGATCTTCACTGTCTAAGAAAGGAGGGATTCCGTGTAAGGATATTCGTTCGTAGAGAACCTCTGCAGAATCAAGAAGATGAATGGATAGGGCTTTATTTTTTAGTGAATCCATAGCAATAGGGTTATCTATTGTCCCTCCACCTAAAGACAGAATCCTGTTGCCTTTTTCTGAAAGTTCTTTGGCACAGGATTTTGCCGCTTCTTGTTCTAAACGCAGGAAACCTTCTTTTCCCTCAGTTCTGTATATCTCTCTAATGGTTGTATTTGTGGTGGGGTATTGGTTAAAAATCACCTCATCAAGGTCTATAAACGACATGTTATAGAACAATGCTAGTCGACGTCCTTGTGTTGATTTCCCTGTGTGTTTCATTCCCATTATAATAAGGTTATTCATTGGTCATACCTTAGTTTCTCTTGTGTCTTTAAGTCAATATTAACATTAAGTATCATAGCTTAAGTTCTTACAAGTATAATCTTGATTAAAATAGAGAGCCAGTTTACCTTAGCTTTAATAAAATGATAAGTGCAGGAGTTTTATTATGGCAGAAGATTATAGAATTGAAAAAGATAGTATGGGTGATGTCCATGTTCCTATAGAAGCTCATTTTGGGGCCCAAACAGTGAGAGCTGTTAACAATTTTCCCATAAGTGGATATAGGATTCCTGATGTATTTCTACAAGCTCTTGGTTTTTTAAAAGCTTCTGCTGCTAGTGCTAATCGTTCACTAGGAACTCTGCCTCAGAATATAGCTTCTCTTATTGAGCAGAAAGCTCTCCAAATTGCCCAAGGAAAGTACATTGATCAATTTCCTATCGATGTCTTTCAGACTGGTTCAGGAACTAGTTGGAATATGAACATTAATGAAGTTATTGCTTCACTTTGTAATGAAGAAATCAATCATGTGAGGGGAGGACGTAGTCCTGTTCATCCTAATGATCATGTGAACCATAGCCAATCATCCAACTGTATTATTCCTTCTGCACTCAATGTGTCCAATCGTTTAGCTTTAGGAGAATTATCACTGGCACTTGAATCCCTCCAAACAAGTCTCAAATCAAAGACCTTAGCCTTTAAGGATATAATAAAGATAGGCAGAACACATCTCCAGGACGCCGTGCCTATGACTGTAGGGCAGGAGTTCAGTGCTTTTGAAGCTCTTATAAGCAAATCCTTAAAACGTCTTAAAGATTGTTATTCTATTTTGGAAGAGATTCCTTTTGGTGGTACTGCTATAGGAACAGGACTGAATGCTCCTGATGGTTTTAAAGAGGGGGCAATTAAAGCTTTAAATGATTATACTAAGATCTCTTTTCGTTCCAGCGACAATCTTTTTGAAGGCATATCCGCTCGTGAGCCTCAGATGGCTCTCATGGGGGCTCTTAATGGACTTGCTGTATCTTTAATGAAAATAGCCCAGGATTTAAGAATATTGTCTTCTGGTCCTAGAACAGGCCTGGGAGAACTTATTTTACCTAGTCTTCAACCTGGTAGTTCCATTATGCCTGGCAAGGTTAATCCTGTCATTCCAGAGATGGTTATTCAAGTGGCAGCCCACATAATGGGTAAATACCAAGCAGTAACCATTGCCTGTCAAAATAGTCCTTTACAATTGAATATAATGATGCCTCTTCTTGCATTTGAAACCTTAGAGGCTATAAGAATATTAACAAATGCCGTTACTGTTTTCAGTGAAAGTTGCATAAAAGGGATAGAAGTTGATTCCATTCAATGTCAACAGCAAGTAGAATGGAGTCTTGCTTTAGTAACCCCTTTAGCCACAAAGATAGGCTATGATGAAGCTTCTCGATTAGCCTATAGAGCATACAAAGAGAAAAGAACCATCCAGGATATCGTTCTGGATGAAGGTTTGATAACAGAAGAAGAGGCCTCGATCATCTTTGATCCAAAAGGGATGGTTTAAAGTTGTGATTGATCAACTCCTCTATGGGTAAGGGTTCATTTAGATAATATCCCTGAGCATAATCAACATGTACTGCTTTAAGTATGTCAAAGACTCTCTGTGTTGCTACATATTCGGCTATCGTTTTTTTACCCATAGCATGGGCTATCTGGTTAATTGCCGATACAGTTGCAAAATCAACTTCGTTATTATCTAACTCTTTTACAAAGGAACCATCAATTTTAATAAAATCCACATGTAAGGAGCGTAGATAGGAAAAGCTGGCAAAACCTGTACCAAAATCATCAAGGGCAAAGGTACAACCTACTTCTCCCAGCATATCTATAAAGTTGTTAGCAGCTGTAAGATTATTAATGGCCGTTGTCTCTGTTACTTCAAAACAAATACGTTCCGGTGGTACTTCATATATTTTAAAACAATCTAATATGACCTGGAAAAGGTTTTCATTCGTTAAGGAGCCACCAGAAAGATTTATACAGAATACTAGTGGTTCATCATGACTGGTCAAATAGCGTTGCACAAAACGAAAGGCATTTTGGATAACCCAGATATCAATGTGGCTCATAAAATTATATCTTTCAGCAGCAGGAATAAAATCAAAAGGTTGGATTATTTGTCCTTCTAATCCTTTTAAGCGAATTAATATTTCAGCTTTTGGCGGGAGATTTGCTGCCTCATCTAAAGGCTTAATATATTGAAAATATAAGGCAAATCTATCTTCTTCCAGGGATTTTTGGAGCTGACTTACCCATTGCATCTGTCCTCTGCGTCGATAAAAGCTATCATCACTGATATTGTAAGTACGTATTTTATTACCGCCTTCCTCCTTGGCCAGCTGGCAGGCATCATCCACAGCTGATAATAGATCATGGACACCACCTGTTTGAGGGTCCAAGGGAATAACTCCCATACTCACTCGTATGGGAAACTTATATTCATTCCAAATAAATATATTAGAGTTAAGAACTTTCTTGATTTTACGGGCTCGTTGATGAGCCGCTTCTATGTTGGCGTTATATAAAATGAGACCAAACTCGTCACCACCTAAGCGAGCCAGAATATCTCCATGGTTGAGCATATTTGAAATCTTTTGGGTAATATCTTTTAATAAAGCATCACCTGCGTGATGACCACAGCTGTCATTTACCACTTTGAATTGATCAACATCAACATACATTAAAGAAAATTCTTGGTGGAGACGATGAGCCAGTTCCCAGCATTGGCTTAATTTATCAGCAAAAGAATCTCTATTGATTAAACCTGTTAATTTATCATGGGTTGATTGAAAAATGAGATTCTCAGAAAGTTTCTTGATCTCAGTCATATCTTTGATACTGCAAACAAGTCCTATATGCTCTCCTTTTGTATCTTTGAGGAAATTAACTAGTCCTTCAATATGGATATGTCTTCCCTGAGGAGTCTCTATAAGGGCATATTCGATCAGATAGCTATCTTTGTTAACTTCTTCCAATAGTTTTGTTAGTTCTATTGGAACAAGACTTTTGGCATCCAGGATTTTTACAATCTGTACTATTGGTTGTCCCACTGCTGTCGCACTGTTTATTCCAAGGAGTTTTTCTGCTTCTTGATTTATGAATTGTATGTTCCAATGTTCATCTGTGGCAATGATCGAGTCCCCTACGGAACGAAGTATGGTAGAAAACAACTCTTCCTGTTGTTTGAGCTTTTGGTCTATTTTGTTTTTATATAATCCCATCTCAATGGTTGTGGATAGCTCTCTTTCCTTAAATGGCTTTAATATATAACCAAGAGGCGTGGCTTCCTTAGCTCGCTCCAAGGTCGTTTGATCTGCAAAAGCTGTTAGGAACATAACTGGCAAATGGTATAGCTTCTTGATTTGAATGGCTGCAGTGATTCCATCCATCTCTCCTTCCAACATAATATCCATAAGAATAAGGTCTGGTTTGTATTGACCTGCTAGTTGGATAGATTCATCACCTCTTGATGTGGTACTACAAACGGTGTAACCAAATTTTTCTAATCTACGTCGTAGATCTAAAGCAATTATTTTTTCATCTTCAACAATTAAGATCTGTTCTGACATTATATTTGTACCCCAATTCCTTGTGTTTCAAAGAATAATTCCCTCGAGGTTTAAATGCAAATCAGGATAAAAAAAAAGCTGGACTTTAAGTCCAGCTAAACAATATTTCAGGTTCTATTACAACTCAAGAAGTGATTTTAATGTTTTTGGTTCCAAACGGAAAGGAGACCCTTTCCCTTGTAGAAAATGGTGTTTAGTTAATAGGTGAATGGATAACTCTGAACATATCAGTTTAATAGATTCATCTATATTAGATAGTTCAAGGTTTGTTTTATGGTAAATACCATCCTCAAAAGGACAAGGTAAAAAACCTCTTGTATCATCAGTACGAACAATCCATTTCTTTTCGACAGTTATAGGCTCGCCCAGGCCTTTCTTGCCTTCTTCCAGTAGGTATAGTAACTTTTCTCCCACCTCATCAAAATCAAGGTTATGAGCTTGCATCAACTCTTCATCTGCTTCTATAAGATCATGAAGTGATATGTTTTCTTGATCTCCTAGAAAACCCTGACTTGTGATAGCTCCTGGTTTCATGTTTTCCCATGCTTTTCTTTCTTCTGGAGTTAACTTCATTATCATCCCCCTTAAGCAAAACTGTCATAATAGATTTTTTCTTTCTCTATTCCATTAGCTGACATAACAGCATTACAAGCATTAATCATACCTGGACTACCACATAAATAGCCCTCTTTAGTATTATCAGAGACCTTAGTCTTTAGATACTTATCAAGAACGTCAGTAATGAGGCCTGTTTCCCCTTCCCATCCATCACCTTCTTGAGGTTCACTCAAAGCAGCAACAAAATGGAAATTGGTAAGTTTTTTCTCAAGTTCCTTCAATTCTTCAAGATAGTATATATCTTTCACAGTACGAGCACCAAAGAAGTACCATATCTCCCGATCGGTAATACCTTTCTCTAATAAATCATAAAGGATAGATTTAAAAGGTGCCATTCCAGACCCCCCTGCAACACAAATCATGGTTGCATTGGTATCTTGTACATAGAAATCTCCAAAAGGACCTACCAAGTCAATTTTCTGGCCTTCCTTTAAATGTTCATGTACATAGGTGGTTACGATTCCCCCTGGAACCAGTCTAATCAAGAATTCCATATGGTTTTTGTCTGAAGGGCGAGAAGAGAGAGAATAGGCTCTTTGAGTAGATTCTTTAACCTTGTCATAAGGAGGAACGACAAATTGGGCATATTGGCCTGCTTTGAAATCAACCTCATTAGGATTATCCAATCTAACATAGACTTCTTTTATATCATGAGTCAGGTCTTTTATGGTTTCCACTGTTGCCTTGTATTGTTTAACACTAAATAATTCTTCTGGGATGTGAATACTAAGATCCTGTTTCACTTTTACCTGACAAGATAATCTAACATTATCATCCATCTCATCTTTAGTAAGGTATGGTGCTTCTGTTGGAAGTATTGGGCCTACATCAGAGGTTATCTGACATTTACAAGCTCCACAACTTCCCCGACCTCCACAAGCGGAGGGAACAAAAATTCCCTCACTGGAGAGAGTATGAAGAAGAGGACTTCCCCCTTTTACTTTCAGTTCTTTTTTCCCGGAATTAATAATAATGGTTACATCACCATAATTATTAACAATTTTATCTGTAATGGAAATCATTGCTGCCAGAATAGCAGAGATGACACCTATAACAGCGGGGGCAATAAAAAAAGTTACATTCATTTTCTTAGCATCTCCTACTGTACACTTAGCATTCCGCTAAAGCCCATAAAAGCCATAGCCATGAATCCAATAGTTATTAAGGTAATTCCCGGTCCTTTCAATCCTGTTGGTACAGGGGCCTTTTCTAATTTTTTCTGAATGGCCGCTAGTGCCATAATGGCTAACCACCAACCTAATCCAGAACCAAGACCGTAGACGACGGATTGAACAAAGCTATAACTTCGTATCTCTATGAATAGAGCGACACCCAATATGGCACAGTTTACTGTAATGAGGGGTAGAAATATACCTAAGTTCATATACAAGGCTGGACTTAATCTATCAATGACCATTTCGAGCATTTGTACTGTTGCTGCGATGACTATGATAAAAACAATGTATCTTAGGTACAGTAAATCTAAGGGAAGAAGGATAAACCTAAGAACGGCCCAGTTAATTGCTGCTGTTATGGTTAGTACAACAGTTACGGCCATTCCTAGTCCATTGGCTGACTTTATATCCTTACTGATGGATATAAAGGAACACATTCCCAAGAAGTTAGCTAGTAGAATATTACTAGTGAATATAGAAGCAAATAATAAGACTAAAGGATTTATATCTGGACTCATTTCTTACCTCCTTCTTGTTTCAGCATGATCGTCTTAGCTATCCAAATAAAGCTTCCCAATAAGAAGAAAGCACTAGGAGCCATTACCATGATTGTCCAAGGAGTGAAGCTGGAAGGTAAAACAGGAATATTAAATAATGTCCCAAAACCAAGTAGCTCCCTAAAGAACGCAATAACTAGAAGGACTACCATGTATCCTAAACCACTTGTTATACCATCCCAAAATGATATGAGAGGGGGATTGGCTTGGGCAAAGGCTTCTGCCCGACCCATAATGATACAGTTTGTAATGATAAGCCCAACATAAGGTCCTAAGGATTTACTTATAGCTGGTAGATACGCTCGTAAAAGTATATCAACAATGATAACAAAGAAGGCTATGATCAATGTTTGCACTATCATACGTACCTTTCTTGGAATCAAGTTCTTAATGAGTGATACAGTCAAATTCGTGAAGGCAGTAACGAATACTAAACTTACTGTCATTACCATCGTATTGGATAGGTTGTTTGTTACAGCCAGTGTTGAACATATCCCTAATATTTGTACAAATATGGGATTGTTGTACCACAAGTTATCTTTTAATAATTGAGAAGGGCTAGAACTCATTTAAGCACCTCCAATGTTTTCTTGAGTTTCATAAGCTCTTGATTTATTAAAGCTTCAAGAGAGTCACTTGTTCTTGTTGCACCAGTGATAGCATCGACTCTGTCATCATCTTTATTACTATCACCCTTACCAGAGCCTTGATTGATAATCAATTTTAAATCACTTGGTATCTCTTGGTTAATAAATTGTTTCTTAAACCAATCTTCGGAGATTCTTCCTCCTAAACCGGGAGTTTCACTGTGACTTATGATTTCAAGACCTTGTATTCTGTCCATAGATTTATCAACTGCCAGGACACCTGTTATGGTTCCCCACAAGCCGGGACCCGAAAATTTCGAGGCATACACATCTTTATTGTTAACTTTAGCCTCGTAAAGAATGGGGTCATTCTCAATTTCAGTTACTTCAGTCTCATAGGTTGATAAAACATTATCATCATTAGTTGAGATTCCAAGAGCAGACAGGATAGATCCTTTTTCTGTAACCTCCTGATTAATCTCAATAATGTCCTTTGTTTGTTCGTTTGCCAAGGCAAGAAGAAAAACAAACAAAAAAGCTGTAATGAAGGTAAAAATTATTGTGTATATTGTTCCTTCCTTGTTCATTAAGCTGCCTCCGCTTTTTTCTTCTTTTGAGGTTTAGGCATTAGCTCATCAATTAATGAGGCAAAGGTATTACCCATTAATACACCAAAACTTGTTCCTTCCGGGAACAGACTAAACGTTCTGACAAGCACCGTAACAGCACCAATAAGGGCCCCGTATACCCATTGACTAGAGTTCTTTTTAGGACCACTGACAGGGTCTGTAGCCATAAAGACTGTTACAAATAAATAACTCCCTGACATAAGGGCGTATAAGGGGTGTGGTGCTCCGGTAACTCCGGTAAAATACAATGCTGAGTGAAGGATTCCCCCTGTTAATAACATAGAGAGAATAATTCGCCAGCTTGCCGTTTTTGTAACTATTAAGTAGATACCGGCTAGAATAATAAGGAAAATAGGCCCTTCACCAAGGGATCCTGTACGTAAACCAAAAAGTAAATTCAGTATATTGGGGGCTGCCTCACCTGCCCGTAGCAGGTTTAAAGGAGTTGCTGATGTTACAGCATCGGCATTTAGTCCGAAGTTTCCAAAAGCCATCCAACTACCATTTGTCATAATTGTAGGAAAGGTTATATAGATGAAAAGCCTTCCCGTTATGGCTGGATTAAAAATATTTCTTCCAAAACCACCGTAGGCCATCTTACCGAAAAGCAAAGCGAATAGAATACCGATCGCTGCTATCCAGAAAGGCGTTTTAGGAGGTAACGAAAGAGCAAAGAGTAAGGCCGTCACAAAGGCCGCTTGACTAACTTTCGTGGTCTTCTTTTTCTTATTCTTCTCCATTATCCATTCTACTGTAACAGCCAGAACGACAGACATTGCTACAAGAGCAAAACTTCTCCACCCGTATAAGTAGATTGAATAAAGAAAGATAGGGATAAGACTGTAGACCACTTTCATCATCATAGGTTGTTTCTGATATTGGATCACAATTTCACCTCAAATTTTGGAATATCCTTTGGTTAAGAGTAAAAGAGTTTCTAAAGTAAAGCAAGGAAAAAGCCATACCTAATCTCTAGTGTCAACAATAAGAAATTAGTCTTAATTTGTAAAGTATTATCGATAAAAATTACTACTAATCTCAATTTTAAAAAAAACTAGACAGATGCAATTGATTGTGACTAAATTAATCAGGAAACGAAACTTGATCTAATTACTTGAAATTAAATACAGGAGGAATAAAGCTAAACATATGGACTTTGAAGTATATCGTTCTCTTAGTCATGATCCTGGAGCTAACCTGAACTGGGAAGAAAGCCTTTTTGATGATCTTCCTGAGAATACAGTGAGAGTTGTCTTTTATATCAACAAAGACGCTGTGGTTATGGGTAAGTTTCAGAATCCCTGGAGAGAATGTAATCTATCCTATTGTGAAGCAGAAGGTATTCCTGTGTTTCGTAGATTCTCGGGTGGAGGGACTGTTTATCATGATATAGGGAATCTGAACTTTAGTTTTCTCGGTCCCAAAGACTGGGATCCTAATTGGATATTTCAAGAAGTGGACAAGTTGCTCAAGGACAAAGGTGTACATTTAACTAGAACTGAAAGGGGTGATTTCCTCCATGATGGTAAAAAAGTTTCCGGTAGTGCTCATGCATATAAGAGAAACAAGCAGGCACATCATGGGACTTTACTTATAAATGCTGATTTGGATCGTGCGTCAAAAACCCTTAAGGGGCTTAAAGGCCGTATATCAACTCATGCAGTGCAGTCCTGTCCTTCTCCCATAAAGAATTTATCCAAGCTACTTTCAGGTCAAACGGCAATGAGCCTCTGTGAAGAGTGGGCTGATTTATTCGCAAAACAATGGCAAACAAATATCATTACAGTGGAACCTAATGAATATGGTTCGGCTACAGATCCTGATCGTGTATACAAAAAAACACCACCATTTTCCTATCTTTATGTCAATGAAGAAGATTCTCTAAGTGCTGAAATTGATCATGGTATAATTAAGAGCTTCATCGTAAAGGACAATCAATCTGAAAAGGATTGGACAGAAATCATAGGAAAGGAGTGGAAAAGGCAGGTCTTAGTGAAGGCCAATGCTCCAAACCCTATAAGAAAAAGGATCGCTGCCTGGTTAGCTTGGGAGCGTTTTTAAGTAAACAGGAGGAAAAAGAATGAATGTTAGTGAAATTTTGGACAAGTTAGATTTTGTTATTGATGACTCAAATGTAGGTGTCCTCACAACTGTAGATGCGGACGGAAATCCCAAAGCACGTTGGATGACTCCTAGTCTGTTACGTAATCGAGAAGGTTTTTTATATGCCGTTACTAGTCCAAAGTTCAAGAAGGCAACCCAGATAGAGGCTAACCCAAAGGTTCATTGGTTAATACAAACCAAGGCCTTAGACAAAGTTGTCAGCATTAAAGGTACGGTAAACCTAATAGATAATCCTTCCTATAAGGCTGAAGTTCTTACAGAAATAGGTAGTCGATTAGGTATGTTTTGGAAGTTAAACCAGAACGCCGATGAAATGGTCGTTTTGGAAACAGTTATAGAGGAAGCTGAATATTTTGAACCCCTTGGTGGTGTGAGAGCCAAGGTTGATTTTTAGGCTAGGAGAGGCGGATGCGAAAAATAGATTCTTATGACAAGGATTTTCTAATAAGTATTTTGAGGGAAATGAACTTTATTAGAAGATTCGAAGAAAAAGCAGGACAAATGTATGGTCTTAAAAAGATCGGAGGGTTCTGCCACTTGTACAATGGTCAGGAAGCCGTCGCTATTGGTGCAGTCAAAGCTCTGGATATGAAGACGGATTATATTCTGACAGGATATAGAGATCACGGACATGCCTTAGCTGTGGGAATGGATCCCAATGCTATTATGGCCGAACTTTATGGTAAATCAACTGGTGTTAGCCGAGGTAAAGGTGGATCCATGCATATGTTTGATGTTGAAAAACATATGCTAGGTGGAAATGGTATCGTCGGAGGCCAGATCCCCGTTGCAGGTGGGGTCGCCCTTATGCAGGCCTATAAAGGCACAGGAGGTGCTACTCTGGTCTTTTTTGGTGATGGAGCGATTCACCAAGGGTCATTCCATGAGACTCTTAACCTGGCGAAAATATGGAATCTGCCCGTAGTTTTTATATGTGAAAATAACCAGTACGGAATGGGTACTTCCTATGATCGTGTATCATCTGTAACTGATTACTCTATAATGGGTAATAGCTATGGAATTCCCAGTTGGCAGGTAGATGGTATGGATGTTATCGCTGTGTATGAAGAACTAGGTAAAGCAGTAAAACAAGCGAAAGAACAAGCTCTTCCTGCTTTCATTGAGATTCAAACATATAGATATAAAGGACACTCTATGAGTGATCCGGCCAAATATCGTTCTAAAGAAGACTTAGAAGCATACAAACAAAAGGATCCTATTTTAGGACTAAAAGCTCGAATGCTGGATGCTGGATTGATCACAGATGAACAATTCAAAGAATGGGACAAAGAAGATAAGAAAAGGGTTCAGGATGCTATAGAGTTTGCAGATAAATCACCAGAACCACCATTAAGTGATATGTACGAAGATATTTTGGCCTAGGGAGGAAGAAGAGTATGGCAATAATAGCAATGAGAGAAGCCCTTCGTCAGGCCTTGGATGAGGAAATGACTCGTGACGAGAACGTCCTCTTAATGGGTGAAGAAGTGGCTCAATATAATGGAGCTTATAAAGTATCCAAAGGGTTATGGGAAAAATACGGAGATAAGAGAGTCATTGACACACCAATCACCGAATTAGGTTTTACAGGTGTTGCCGTTGGTGCCGCCTCTGTAGGATTACGCCCAGTAGTAGAATGGATGACTTTCCAATTCGGATTGTTAGCTATTGATCAGATTATTAACAATGCTGCTAAGTTAAGACACATGTCAGGTGGTCAGTTAAAAGTTCCCATGGTAGTGCGTGGACCTAATGGACCGGCTGAGTTCCTATCCAGCCAGCATAGTCAAAGTTTTGCTTCTTATTTTATGCATATACCTGGTATCAAAGTGGTTGCACCATCTACACCTTATGATGCCAAGGGTCTGTTAAAGACCGCTATTAGAGATGATAACCCTGTTATCTTCTTAGAAGCTGAAATGTACTATGGCTGGACAGGAGAAGTTCCTGAAGAGGAATACACAATACCTTTTGGAAAGGCTGCTATACGACGAGAAGGTGAGCATGTTACCCTCGTGAGTTTCTCAAAGCCTATGAAAATGTTGGAAGAGGCCGCTGAAGAGTTGGCAAAAGAAGGCATTAGTGCAGAAGTAATAGATATACGATCTATCAGACCCTTAGATGAAGAAACAATTTTTGGATCTGTTAGAAAAACCAATCATGTTGTCGTCGTCGATGAAGCATGGCCCCAGGCAAGTGTGGGATCCCATATAAGCGGATTAATTTCTGCTAAATGTTTTGATGACCTGGATGCACCTGTTGAGTTTGTCTCATCAGAAGATGTTCCTATGCCTTATAACCACACATTAGAGCTTGAGGTTCAACCCACTGTGGCCAAGATTGTGGCGGCAGCGAAGAAAACCCTATACAGAGAAGGATAGAACATGGCAGAAAATGTATTAATGATAGCCCTTTCTCCCACTATGGAGGAAGGAACCATACTTAACTGGAGTGCTAAAGAGGGCGATACCATCAGTACAGGAGATGTTCTGTGTGAGGTTGAGACTGATAAAGCCAGTATGGAATACGAGTCAGCCCAAGAGGGGACTCTACTTAAAATAATCAAAGGTGAAGGATCACCAGCAAGAGTGGGAGATGTTATTGCCATAATTGGTGAAGAAGGCGAGGATGTTTCTGATCTGGTGGCTGAAGCTGAGGCTGCTCCAGCAGCGGCTCCTGAACCAAAAGCAGAAGAACCCAAAAAGGAAACCGCTCCTGCTTCTGAAGCGGCCAAAGAAGCTGCACCAAAACCAGCAGCTCCTAAGGCTTCTACACCCGCACCCAGTGTCTCTCCCAGCAGTGATGATCGGATTAAAGCCAGTCCATTAGCACGAAAAATTGCCGCCTCCAGAGGCATTAATCTTGGTATGGTGAAAGGAACTGGTCCTGCAGGACGAATCGTTAAGGAAGATGTAGAAAACTTCAAAGCACCTCTCGCTCCTGTAGAGGGTGTAGCAGTTGGTGGTAGTTCAGGAAATTCCTTCGGAAGTCCTCTAGTGGATGAAACCGTACCTGTTAGTCGAATGCGACAAACCATCGCTAAACGATTAGCCGAAAGTAAGTTCGGGGCTCCCCACTTTTATCTAACCTTATCTGTTGCTATGGATGGCATGGTTGATTTCCGTAAGAAAGCCAATGCCCGGGCAAAAGAAAAGTTAGGATTAAATCCCTTCTTCATGAAATTCGCAGCAGAAGCTATTAAACGACACAGAGAGTTGAACTCCTCCTGGTTAGGTGACAGTATTCAATTCCATGGTTCAATTGATATCGGCTTGGCAGTAGCCTTACCTACCGGTCTTATAACTCCTGTTGTACGAGACTGTGGAAACAAAGGGATTGCCCAGATAGATGCAGAACTAAAGGTTCTCATTGATAAAGCCAAGAATGGCGGCTTAGCTCCTGATGAATATAATGGTGCTACATTTACTATTAGTAATCTAGGATCATTTGGTATTGAGGAGTTTACAGCCATTATCAATCCTCCCGGCTCAGCCATATTAGCCTTGGGCGCTACAGTTAAGACTCCTGTTGTCAATGATAATGATGAACTAGAAATCAAGAATATCATGAAAATGACCTTGAGCTGTGACCACAGAACGATAGACGGAGCCATTGGAGCCGCTTTCATGAGTGACATGAAAAAGATGATGGAAGATCCTTTCCAGTTATTAATGTAAGGAGAATATCTTGAGTTTTGATTTTGATTTAATAGTAATCGGTGCTGGTCCTGGCGGATATGTTGCTGCCATACGGGCCAGCCAATTAGGCCTAAAAACGGCTGTTATAGAAAAAGATAGTCCAGGAGGAGTCTGCCTTAACATAGGTTGTATTCCTTCTAAGGCTCTCATCCACCAGGCAGAAAACTATCATGCTATAAAAGAGCTTGAAGAAATTGGTGTTAAAGCAGATACAAGCGGTTTAAATTACAAAGCTGTTTTTGATAAATCCCGTGCTGTTGTAAGTCAGATGACGAAAGGAGTGAGCGGACTTTTCAAAAAAAATAAAGTGGAATACATCAAAGGTACTGCCAAAGTAACTGGTGAAAACAATATCGATGTGGATGGCAAAGCCTACTCTGCCAAGTTTATCCTTTTGGCAACAGGGTCTTCTCCACGACAGATTCCCGGATTTGAGTTTGATGAAGAGGTCGTTCTCAGTTCCACAGGTATCCTCATGTTGGAAAAACTCCCCTCAAGCCTTGTGATATTAGGTTCCGGGGCAATAGGAATGGAATTCGCATATGTAATGAATGCCTTTGGAGTAGATGTAACTGTTATAGAAATGCTTCCTAATATTCTCCCTGTAGAAGACAGAGACACAGCCAAGGTTGTGGAAAAGGCCTTCAAAAACAGAGGTGTTAAGTTCCTGACAGGAACAACAGCGAAGTCCCTTAAGAAGACAAAGTCCTCCGTAACTGTAACTGTTGAAAAAGATGGTAAAGAAGATACTATCAAAGCTGATAAGATCCTTGTGGCAGTAGGTCGTGTACCTAATACAGCTAACTTAGGATTAGAAGAGCTTGGAATTAGAATTGAACGGGGATTTGTAAAAGTAGGGGACTACTATCAGACAGGAGTCCCTAGTATTTATGCCATTGGTGATATCGTTCCTAGTCCTTTGTTAGCTCATGTCGCTAGCAAAGAAGGGGAAATCGCGGTAGAACACATGGCTGGTGTAGGACATGAGAAGAAGCTTGATCCTCAATTAATCCCTGGAGCAACCTACTGTGAACCCCAGATTGCCAGCTTTGGATACAATGAAGCTCGCGCTAAAGAGGCCGGTATTGCTTATGAAAAAGCTCTTTTCCCCTTTGTCGCTATTGGTAAAGCCGTAGCTATCGGTCAGCAGGATGGTTTAGTAAAGATCCTCTTTGATCCTAAGACAAAAGAGATCCTTGGATGTCATGTTGTCGGACCACAGGCCACAGAGTTGATTCATGAACTGCTATTGGCTAAGAAAGCAGAGTTATTACCTGAAGATATTGCCACCCTTGTCCATGCTCACCCCACATTAAGTGAAGGTGTAATGGAAGCTGCAAGAGCTGCAGAAGGTTGGGCTATTCATATCTAGGTAAGATAGAACTTATCTATAAAAGACCGGGTGAAAGCCCGGTTTTTTTATGTATTAATACTTCTTATCATCTCTGAACAATATTGATACAATTCATATAGATACAAAAAAGAAAATGATAGATCAGGAGTAGCGTGTGTTTTTTTTCTTATCCAAGACCATAGGATATATAACACATCCGGTTTTTCTCTTTTTATTGATATTGATCCTCCTGAAAATTCTAAAGAAACCTAAGGGGTATAAGTATTGTGTACTTTTCCTTTATCTGGTCAGTACTCCCCTAATTAGTGATTGGTTGGTTAAATCTGTAGAGTTGAAACCTCAAAGACTTGGTACCCCTCACTATGATTATGTCATTGTCTTAGGAGGATTTGTAGATATCGCCCATAGTAAGACAGAACTTCCTGAGTTCAATGCCAGTGTGGATCGTATTCTCCAAGGGGTACATCTAGTCAAAAAAGGGATAGCGTCGAAGCTCATCTTTACAGGTGGTAGTGGTGACATTATGAATCAGGACGATTCAGAAGCAGATATGCTATTACCGTGGTTAGAATATCAATTGGATGAATCTCAAATTCTCATAGAATCAAAAAGTCGTAATACCTATGAAAATGCCCTTTATACGAAGGATCTTCTATCTATTGAGAACAGCAAGGTCTTATTAGTAACCAGTGCCTTTCACATGAAACGGGCGCTAGGTTGCTTTAATAAACTGGGATACCAATGCGATCCTTACCCTGTGGATTTCAGGTCCCAACAGCAAAGAGGGTTATACAAATTCCTTCCTAATGAGCGGAGCGTTCTCAATACTGCCTTTGTCTTTAAAGAGTGGTTAGGGACATTTGTTTACAAATTGAAAGGCTATATTTAAGAACTGTTTGTTTATTCGTACATTATGTTTTATCCAGGTATTCCAGTTATTCTTACAGATTTATAGGAGTGGTCAATATTGGCCAGTTTTTCCAATTTTAGAGGATCCTAGTGAAAACATTGTTTTAATTAACGGCTGTTCTTGCAGATGGTAAGAGTATTGTTAAGAGTAAAGAACCCGCCAGGGAGGCGGGTTTATCAAGAGTAGGTTTTGTTAAAATATCTTAATAGATTGACTTCATAGCAGTCATATAAGATCGAAGTGTGCGACCCACTTCTTCAATGGGGTGATTTCGGATCTCATCATTAATGGTCACGAGGTCAATGTTATTCACGCTGTTGTCTTCCTTTTCACTGATGCGACCAATAACATCCTGAGCTTGTTCGTTAACCCAGTCACGTAATAAAGGAATGGCTGCATTTGCGAATAGGTAAGTACCGTATTCTGCTGTATCAGATATGATTTTATTCATTTCATAGAGTTTCTTACGGGCGATTGTATTGGCAATAAGGGGAAGCTCGTGAAGAGATTCATAATATGCTGATTCTTCCTTTATGCCGGATTCCACCATAACTTCAAAGGCCAGCTCAACACCAGCTTTTACCATGGCTACCATAAGGATACCCTTATCAAAGTATTCTTGTTCTGTGATTTCTTCTTTTGTGATTCCTGTTGTTTCAAAAGCGGTCTTGTTTGTTTCTTCCCGCCAGGTGAGAAGGTCTATATCATCTTTAGCCCAGTCGGCCATCATCGTTTCAGAGAACTTACCGGAGATAATATCATCCTGATGTTTGAAGTATAGGTCTGTCATTAGGTCTTTGAGTTCTTCTGCTAAAGCAAAAGCTGTGATTTTATCAGGATTGCTTAGTCTGTCCATCATGTTGGTGATACCCCCGTGTTTAAGGGCTTCTGTGATGGTCTCCCAGCCAAATTGTACTAACTTGGAGGCATAGGAAGGCTCTATACCTTCGGCTACCATTTTATCAAAACAAAGGATAGATCCTGCTTGAAGCATACCACAAAGGATGGTTTGTTCACCCATAAGATCTGATTTAACTTCAGCAACAAAGCTTGATTGAAGAACTCCAGCTTTATCTCCCCCTGTTCCTACTGCATAAGCTTTGGCATATTCCAATCCGTCACCATTAGGGTCGTTTTCAGGGTGTACAGCGATAAGGGTAGGAACTCCAAATCCTCTTTTGTATTCTTCACGAACCTCGGATCCCGGTGATTTGGGTGCCATCATAATAACAGTAATATCTTTACGTATCTGTTTTCCTTCTTCTACGATGTTAAAACCATGGCTGTAGGAGAGCACAGTGTCTTTCTTCATAAGAGGCATAACGGCATCGATAACACCTGAGTGCTGTTTGTCGGGAGTTAAGTTAATAACTACATCTGCCTGAGGAATCATTTCTTCGTAAGTTCCAACCTTAAAGTTGTTCTCAGTGGCATTGATATAACTAGGACGCTTGGCTTCAATAGAAGCAGCTCGAAGAGCATAACTTACATCTAAACCGGAATCTCTTAGGTTAAGACCCTGGTTGAGTCCTTGAGACCCACATCCGACAATGACAATCTTCTTGCCCTTGAGTATATCTACTCCATTGGAAAATTCAGCTTTATCCATAAAACGACATGTTCCTAGTTGTTGCATCTGGGAACGGAAAGGTATGGAATTGAAATAATTCATATGCGACCTCTTATTGGTATTGGTTTTTATCACCATACAACTAGCTTCTGCTTAAGTCTATTCCTTTTAGTGTTCTTATTCGTGCTATTTTGTTTATTTAATATTGCGTTTGATGCAATGCAGTCTCGAACTGCTTTTAGTAGCATAGATTGGTTAAATAGATATGAGAGTTCAAACTTTTATTAAAGTATGGGATCAGTTTGTTTGCACTTTTTGAGGGCCTTGCCTTTTTCGAAATTATGCTTAAATTCTTATGGGGGTAGGAAATGACAGACAAATCAGATGATGAGTTGAAGATTTATAAAGCAGGGGAAGAACCTGAATATACCTTTAAGCAAAGCGAAGAAGAGTGGAAGAAGCAGTTGTCCCCAAAGGCTTATGGAATTCTTAGACAAAAAGACACGGAATATCCTCACACTGGGGAATATAATCATGTTGATAAGCAGGGCACTTTCTATTCAAAAGCGACTGGACAAGAATTGTTTCGTACAGATCAAAAGTATGAATCCCATTGTGGATGGCCTAGTTTTTATAACTCTCCTTACAAGGATAATATGGTATTTATAGAAGATAATAGTCTTGGTATGTCTCGTGTGGAGGTAGTTGATTCCCTAAGTGGCAGCCATTTAGGGCATATTTTTCCTGATGGCCCTCAGCCAACAGGACTTCGTTACTGTATTAACTCAGATGCTTTAGTCTTTGTTCCTGATGGAGAAGAGATGCCTCAATGGCTAAAAGATCTGCGTGAGAAATCTTCCTAAATTTACTTTATTCTTAATTCTGGGTATATTAACTGTATGGGAATAAAGACAGCACGAACGGATCATCATATCACTAGTTTACTACAGGAGAGGTGGAGCCCTCGATCATTCTGGGAAAAACCTCTGGCTCCTGAGGACTTTGATAGACTATTAGAGGCCGCCAGATGGGCCCCAAGTTCATTTAATGAACAGCCTTGGCGTTTTTATTATGCCCATAGGGATACGGAAGGTTTTGATAAGATATGGGAATGTCTTAAGAAACCAAATCAGGATTGGGCCAGACGGGCTAGTGTCTTAATGATTGCTAGCGCTCACACTATGTTTGGTCATTCAGGTAAGGATAATAATCATGCTGTGTATGATTTAGGTCAATCTGTGTTTTCCATGACTATTCAAGCAGAAAGTATGGGTATCAAAGTTCACCAAATGGCTGGGTTTTATCCGGATAAAGCTGTGGAACTTCTTAATATTCCTAGTGATATCAAACCTATTACAGCTATAGCTATTGGATACAATGGTCCGCCAGAAAGGTTAATGTCTAATCTGCAAGGAAAAGAAACAGAGGCTAGAGCTAGAATGAAAATTGAAGAGTTTTCTTTTAGAGTATAAAAAAGAGGCTGATTTATTCAGCCTCTTGTCTTATTCTGCAGGATTAACATCCTTTTTGTAATGGGCCAGTAAGTCTTCCCTATTATCATTAAGGAAGTTGATCAGATAGTGTTGAATATCTCCAAACCACTTTCTTTGTAACTCACAACCTTCTTTTGTAATCCATCGATAGTGCCAGTTCTCATAACGATAACCTGTGACCTCTTCATAACCATCAGGATAACTGAGGGAAAAACCATACTTCCATGAATTGGCCATCAACCATTTTCCTGGCGCTGTATTGGCATAGGCATCGGTGATGCTTCCAAAATCAATAACTGTTCCTAACTGGTGCTGACTGGTTCCAGCAATAGCACTTTCCCTAGATGCTTGCTCATAACCGATCTCTCCTACATACCTCTCAAAGAGAGCTTTTTGGTAATCATAAGAACGATAAGTAGAGGACACCATAATGGTTAAGCCTTCTAGGCGAGCATCCTCTACCATTTCAAACAAATCATCTAAAACAATTTGTCTAAGTGATAAATCATTACGGCTTAATGTTAAATGTGGAAAGTCTGTTAGCTTACGTAAATCTTTAGGTTTATAATCTGGTCCTAAGGCGTGGGTTTTGTCCGCAATCACAAAGTAATCCGCTGGGTATTTCCAAATCCTTTCGAGATCTGATAAGAACTCACTAGGATTTTGTCTGATCTTTTGTGCCATGTCTTCTGGTAAATTAACAAGGAGTGCTTCGAACTCATCCGCTGTGTACGTATAATCTGGATTGATAATATTGATCGTTTTTGTGTCCTCTGTAGGATCAGCTTCTGCCTGTTCTGGCTTACTACAGCTTGCTAATAGAAGAAGGAGGACTAAGCCTCCTGTCTTAAAATATGATGTCAAATACTTCATTTATATGCTCTACTGGATAAAATTTTATACCCTTTTTAACATGTTCAGGGATTTCTTCCAAGTCCCTGGAGTTGTGATAGGGGATGATAATATGCTTCAATTTATTCCTTCGAGCAGCAATGGTCTTCTCTTTGAGACCTCCTATGGGCATGACTTTACCCGCAAGAGATAGTTCTCCTGTCATTCCTAGATGCTTTTTAATCACCTTACCTGTTACTAAACTTAACAGGGCAGAGGCCATGGTGATACCTGCACTGGGTCCATCTTTTGGGGTAGCTCCTTCAGGAATATGCAGGTGAATAGCATGTTCATCAAACCATTTAGGTTCAACACCCCATTTTTCTGCAATGGATTTAACATAGGTATAGGCTATACTGGCTGATTCCTGCATTACTTCACCCATTTGGCCTGTGAGTTTTAAACCACCTTTTCCTTTTGTCGCCAGCGCTTCTATGATCAGAGTATCTCCGCCGAAGTTTGTCCAGGCTAAACCTATGGTCATACCGGGAGCTGTAACTGCTTTGATTTCATCTTCACGGAAGATGGGCTGACCCAGAAAATCCTTGAGATTATCTTCTCCAATAGAGAAGGGGCCTTCTTCTTCTTTTAGTACGATTTTCTTTGCGATCTTACGATGAACCTTTTCGATCATCTTTTCAAAGTTACGCATACCTGCTTCACGTGCGTAGTTGGTGGCAATCCCATCAAGTCCGCTTTTGAGATATTTAACGTCCTTCTTTTTGAGACCATTCTTTTCAAGGGACTTGGGAATGATGTATTTCTTGGCAATGGCTATCTTTTCTTCTGCAATATAGCCGGAGAGGCGTATGATTTCCATTCTGTCCAGTAAGGGTCTAGGAATGGTATCCAGAGTATTAGCTGTTGCCACAAACATAACATGACTTATGTCAAAGGGGAGATCCAGGTAATGATCTCTGAAGTTGATATTCTGTTCAGGGTCCAGTACTTCTAGTAAGGCACTGGAAGGATCCCCTTGATAGCTCTGTCCCAGTTTGTCTATTTCATCAATCATGAATACAGGAGCTTTGTCGCCCACTATTTTCATTCCCTGGATGATCTTACCAGGCATGGCTCCTACATAAGTACGGCGATGTCCTTTGATTTCTGCTTCATCCCGCATGCCTCCTACACTAAAACGGAAGAAAGGGCGACCTAAAGCTGTTGCTACAGACTTACCAATACTGGTTTTCCCCACTCCGGGAGGTCCTACTAAGCAGAGGATAGATCCTTTGGAATCCTTCTTTAGTTGTTTTACTGCCAAGAATTCCAGGATACGTTCTTTGACATCCTCTAATCCATAATGATCCCTATCAAGGATTTTTTGTCCTTCACTAAGGTCAATATCTTTTAATTCCGGTTCTCCCCAGGGAAGATTGGCTATGGTTTCAATATAGTTACGAGTGACAATGTATTCAGAACTGGAAGGTTCCATGAGGCTGAACTTGTCGAGTTCAGATGTTACTTGTTTGAGTACTTCACCTTCTAGGGGTAGTTTATCAATGGCTTCTTTGAACTTTTGGTACTCTGATGTTTTCGCATCTGTCGCAATGCCTAATTCTTGCTTAATAGCTTTTAGTTCTTCTCTTAAAAAATACTCTCTCTGGCTTTTTTCGATCTTTTCATTGATTTGCTTACTGATTTTTTTCTGGATACGGATGAGTTCTTGCTCTTTTTTGATATGAACGAGAACCATCTCCATACGAGCCTTGATTTCCAGGGTTTCCAGTATGGTCTGCTGGTCCTGACGACCGATATTAAGGATACTGGCTATGAAATCAGCTATTTTACCTGGTTGATCAATGTTGACCATATTAAGACGCATTTCTTCTGAGAAGAGGGGATTGCCTTCTGATATTTGTTTCATCTCTGAGATGAGAGAACGGGTTAGGGCTTTAAGTTCTACCTCATCAGCATTGTTTTCATCATCGAGATAATCCACGGCTGCTATGAGAGGGCTTTCCTGTGTGAGGTTTTTCTTTATTTTGAATCTTTTTAAGGTTGATATAAAGACATTGAGCCCTCCGTCGGGAAGGTTTATTCTTTTGACAATCTTGGCCACTGTTCCAATTTGGTATAGATTGTTGGGGATATCATCCTCTTCTTCGTTCTTAAGTAATACTAACCCAATGACCTTATCCCCTTCCATAGCTTGATCAATAACAGCAACATCCTCTTTGGAGGAAATCATTAAAGGGGTGAATATACCTGGGAAAATCGGCTTTCCGAGTAAAGGAATCAATAATAGCTTATTGGGTAATACCGAGTCAGCTGGTATAATTTGTTTTTCCAATGGGATTCTCCTTTTGTATCATTTAGAACTATAATTTAGGAAAGAATTTTCTTCAGGGCAAGTATTGGATAGTAATAGGCATTTTAAATCGGAATATATCGTTATTAAATCAGATAAAATGGGTGAATCTAATAGATTATTGAGTTTATTGACACCTGAATTGGGCATTTTAAGGGCTACAGCTTTTGGCGCTCTCAAAAGCAAAGGGAAACTCCATGGCTATACCAGTCATCTGGCCTATGGGTCTGGAGACCTTTATCATGATCCCGTTAAGGGGTTCTGGAAGTTGAGTTCTGTTGATGGTGGCGAAACTTTTGTTAATATTGGAACAAATCTCAAAGCCTACTTCGCCGGTTGCGTTATGGCAGAGATCTATCCCCATCTTTTCTGGAATGAAACAGATGGGCCTTATTTTTTTGACCTAATGAAACAAAGTCTGTATTGCCTGAATGATTGTAGTGAAAAGGATGTGGATTATATTCTTATACAATATCTATGGCGTCTTCTTGTGGTTCTTGGTTTTGCCCCTGATTTTGAGCATTGTTGTAAGACTGGAGTTCCTCTTGATGGAGAAACTTCTATCTATTATCAAAAATCCTATAATGGTTTCACAAGTGCGGAACTCAGTGATAGTCGGCATCTGATGATTCATCGTGGTGTCATTAAGTATTTGAAGTACACTTATGATTTGAGTCTGGAGAAATCCTTGAAGGTCACTTTGTCTGATCAAGACATTAGTACCCTTAAATCAATACTTATTGCTCATATACAGAATGAAATAAACTATTCCCTGAAGACGATTAAAATGTCCTCAGGGATTCTTTGATTTATAGATTACTGTCCAGTATGGTATTAAAGGTCGCAGAGGGCCGCATGAGTTGACTTACCCTCTTTACATCCGGTTTGTAGTAGCCTTTCATATCAACCGCTGTGTTTTGACAGTTGATCAGCTCTTTCTCAATGGTGCTTTCCTTGTCCGCAAGTGCTTTGTAGAAAGGTGTAAATTGCTCTTTTAAGACAGCATCCTTTGTCTGTTCTGATAGGGCCTTGGCCCAGTAAAGACATAGAAAGAAATGACTTCCTCTATTGTCTATTTGTCCTGCTTTACGGCTGGGTGATTTATTGGCCTCTAATAGATTGGCTGTTGCTTCCTCTAAGGTTTCTCCTAAGATACCTGCTTTCGTATTGCCATAGGATTGGCTAAGGTGTTCCAGTGATACGGCAATAGCAAGAAATTCTCCTAAAGAATCCCATCTCAGGTGGTTCTCTTCCTGGAATTGCTGTACATGTTTAGGGGCCGATCCACCAGCTCCTGTTTCAAATAATCCACCTCCTTCCATGAGAGGAACAATGGATAACATCTTGGCTGATGTTCCTACTTCCAGGATGGGGAAGAGGTCTGTTAGATAATCTCTTAATACATTTCCTGTTACAGATATGGTATTCAATCCTTTTCGAATGCGTTGGAGGGTATACTCCGTTGCTTCTTCTGGAGACAGGATCTGAATGTCTAAACCTGTTGTCTCATATTGGGGAAGGTAGGTATTAATCTTATTAATGATCTGATTGTCATGAGCTCGTTTAGGATTTAACCAGAAGATAGCTGGATCTTGAGTGGCTTTAGCTCTCTTTACAGCTAAACCAATCCAATCTTGAATGGGGGCATCCTTTACCTGGCACATACGGAAGATATCACCCTGTTCTACTTCCTGTGAGAGAAGTACTTTTCCTTCACTGTTTATTGCCTGCATAACACCCTTTGATGGTGCAATAAAAGTTTTATCGTGGGAACCATATTCTTCGGCTTGCTGTGCCATGAGACCAATATTGGCTACAGACCCCATTGTGGTAGGATCAAAGGCTCCTTCCTTTTTACAGTTTTCTATTGTTTTTTGATAGATACCTGCATAGGATCGGTCAGGAATCAGGTAGAGTGTATCCTTCGAGTTGCCATCCGGTCCCCACATTTGTCCAGAGTTACGTATCGCTGCAGGCATGGAGGCATCAATAATGACATCACTGGGAACATGGAGGTTCGTGATTCCTTTATCAGAATTGACCATGGCCAAGTCTGGTTGTTCTTTATAACATTTATCTAGGTCTGCAAGGACTTGATCTTGAACATCCTTTGGCAATTCTTTGATTTTGTTAAGAATATCTGTCATTCCCAAGTTAGGGTCAACTGATAGCTTGGCAAACTCATCCTTATGTTTAGTGAAGAGGGATTCAAAATAAAGGGCGACAACCTGTCCAAAAAGAACTGGGTCAGATACCTTCATCATGGTGGCTTTTAAATGAACTGAGAAAAGAATATCTTCCTCTAATGCTTCTGACATGGCCGCTTTGATGGTTTGGCGAAGGTCGGATTGTTTTAGTACTGCCGCATCAAGAATCTCGCCTTTGAGTAAAGGCGCTGATTCTTTGAGAATCTGTGTATCTCCCTTCTCCGTTACAAATTCTATTGTAAAGCTATCCTCTTTATCTATAGTGATGGATTGTTCTGTATCAAAGAAGTCACCCTTTGTCATGGTATAAACATGGCTCTTGGATTGGCTGGACCATGCTCCCATCCTATGGGGATGATTCTTGGCATATTGTTTAACGGCTTTAGGAGCTCTTCTATCAGAGTTTCCTTCTCTAAGTACAGGATTAACAGCACTTCCTTTGATTTTGTCGTAGATTTTTTTGACTTTTCTATCCTCATCCGAATGAGGGGATTCAGGATAATTGGGGAGGGCATAGCCTTTATCCTGTAGCTCTTTTATGGCTGCTTTCAACTGGGGAATAGAAGCGGATATGTTCGGAAGTTTGATAACATTTGCTTCTGGTTCTTGAACGAGTTGACCTAATCGGGCTAGGTCATCAGGAATGCGTTGTTCTGGTTGTAAGTGTTCGGGAAAAGATGCCAATATTCTTCCTGCCAATGATATATCTGCCAGTTCAAAATCAACCTCAGCTGATTGGGCAAATTTCCTGATGATGGGTAATAAGGAATAGGTTGCCAAGGCGGGTGCTTCATCTGTTAAGGTATAGATGATCTTAGGGTCTTTCATGGTATCCTCTCTCAAATAATAAGGTGTTAACTTGGAGCTTATATTATTCCTTAAATGCCTGTTCAATGCAATGAGGCTTTGGGGATTTAAGTGAGAGTGAAAAGGGGGAATATAAAAAGTCCTCCAGGTTGGTGTATGGTATTATGAAAAATGAAAAAGGAGTTCTTTTTATTCACAACAATATCATGTACTTTTTTGAACTCTATCTATAATAATGTATATATAAAAGGAGGCCCCATGAGAGCTGTTGAAATTATAATGAAAAAACGTGACGGAAAAGCTTTATCCGAAGAAGAGCTCCGTTTTTTAATAGAAGGTTATGTGTCAGGAGATATTCCTGAATATCAGGTATCAGCTTGGTTAATGGCTGTTTATTTTAAAGGTATGACACCAGAAGAAACGGGATACTTAACAAAGCTTATGATTGAGTCAGGAGATGTTTTTGATCTCTCTGGTATAGAAGGTCCCTTTGTGGATAAACATTCTACTGGTGGTGTTGGAGACAAGGTTAGTTTGATATTAGCCCCTCTTGCCGCTTCTTGTGGATTAAAGGTTCCCATGATGTCTGGTCGTGCCTTAGGGCATACGGGAGGAACCCTGGATAAGCTGGATAGTATTGAAGGGTATTCTACTGCTCTAAGTGAAGATCAGATTCGTAAAGGTTTAACTGAGACTGGTATGATCATGACAGGACAAAGCAAAAAAGTAGTACCTGCAGATAGATTGATGTATGCCTTAAGGGATGTAACAGGAACTGTTGAATCCATACCTTTAATAACAGCTAGTATTATGAGTAAGAAATTTGCAGAGGGTGCCCAGAGTCTTATTTTTGATGTGAAATGTGGACAAGGAGCTTTCATGAAAGATTTTGATTCTGCAAAAGCTCTTGCTGAAAGCCTGGTAAATACAGGAAAGAGTCTAGGACGAAATGTCGTAGCTGTTCTGACAAGAATGGAAGAACCTCTTGGTGTGATGACTGGAAATTTTCTCGAAGTTGAAGAATCAATTAAGTGTTTGAAAGGGGAAGGCCCAAAGGATTTAATGGATGTTACCTATCGATTAACAGCCTGGATGTTAGTGGCAGGAGCTGTCTGTGAAAATGTGAAAGAGGCTGAAGCCCTCTGTCGTCAAAATATTAGTAATGGTAAGGCTCTCGATAAGTTTTATGAAAATGTGGCGTTCCAGGGTGGGGATGTGGAACAACTAAAGAAAGATTATGAGCAAAGAAGGAGCTCTTATAGTCTGGTTGTGGAATCTCCCGTTTCCGGTTATATTAGTGGTATAAATGCCCTCGAGGCCGGTTTAGGGGCTTCTGGTTTAGGAGCAGGCCGGAATAAAACAACCGATCCTGTTCTGTTTAATGTGGGATATGAATTTGTAAGAAAGACAGGAGATCTTGTGAAAACAGGAGAGCCTTTATGTGTTGTCTACGCCGAAGATCAAGAGAAATTAAAACATGGCGCAGAACGGATATTGTCAGCTTATTCTTTCTCAGATAATGAAATCCAGCAAGAGGGTATGATTCTCGCTGAGATTGCTTCAATATGATATGGAATAAAAAAGAAATCAATTCGTCCCTTGTAAGGGATATAGCACAGAATTATGAACTAGACTTATTAACATCTTCCATTCTTGCCAGAAGGGGGGTGCTACGCCCTGAGGATATCCGTTTCTTTATAGAGGAGGATTTTCGATTCCTCCATAACCCTTTTGAATTTGATCGTATGGATGATCTTGTTGATCGGATAAAACTGGCTCAAGATGAGGGCGAAAGGGTTCTTGTCTTTGGGGACCGTGATGTTGATGGTATTACCAGTACTGTCATCTTATATAATGCCCTGATAGGCCTGGGGCTAGAGGTTGAATGGGGTTTACCATTAGGCAATGATCCTTATGGTTTAACCATTAATGTTGTGGAAGAGTTCGCCAAAAACTCAGGTACACTTATCATCACCGTTGATTGTGGTATTAGTAATACAGAAGAAGTTAAAAGAGCTAATGAATTAGGTGTTGATGTCATGATATTGGATCATCATAATCCTGGAGAAGACCTTCCTGATGCATTAGTTATTATTAATCCCAAAATGGATGCCTGTGGTTATCCTCATAGGGATTTGGCAGGATGTGGTGTAGCTTCCAAAGTGGCCTTTGCCTTAGCTTTTGGTCAAACTGAGCTCTATAACCAGTCTTTTTGTTTGTTAAATATTCGTCCTTTAAATGACAGTTATCTCATAGAAGCCATAAAAGTATTGAATCTGAACATTCAATCCCGTCTTCATGAGGTAATAGTTCCCGGTGTTGGCGATCCCAAGACTATGGGAATCATTGATTTTCTACAGGGACAGCCTATATTTGTCTATCAAGGTAATACTCAGGAAGCTATGTTCCGTAAAATCTTCGGAAAGGCTTATGAAATCCATTATCTTGATATAGCTCCGAAAATTGCTGAGTCATTTCCCCCTCTAGCGGATCAAAGTTTGTTACGAATGAAAAGTAAAAGCCGGATATCCCGTTACACTGCCAAACCAGCAGAAGAAGTAGATATCTTTTATAGCATTTTCGTGACATACATGCTCAAAACTCAAGGGCAGCTTAATGATGTATACCGCAACACCTTAGATCTTGTTGCTATGGGAACATTAGCTGATCTTATGGATCTTAAAGATGAGAATCGAATTCTTGTTCGCAAAGGTTTGGAATTTTTAAGTGAGACTGAGAATCCGGGACTTCGTGAATTACTGAGGCGTTTAAAACTTTTTGGCAAAAAAATATCTGCCTCAGACGTGTCTTGGCAATTATCCCCTGTTATTAATTCTACTGGTCGTATGGGGCAACCTGATAAAGCTGTCAGATTATTAACTTCCAAAAATCAAGACGAAATCAATAAGCTTGTTGATCAGATCCTAGGTTTAAACAAAGAGAGGCGTCAACTGGGTGAAGATGCGTGGAATACCATATATCCCATGGGGCAGGAAAGTTTTGAAAGGCATAATAAGAGATTATGTGTCATCTATCATCCCGATATTCCTCGTGGTATTACTGGTATACTTGCCGCAAGATTGGTTCAGCGTTTTGATGCTCCAGCGATGGTCTGTACTCTACAGGATGATTATATTGTTGGTTCTGTAAGAGCCAATCGTAACTTCAATGCCATGAACTTTCTCAAAAGTCTTGAGAGTTTCTTTAGGGATTATGGTGGTCATGATGCTGCAGCTGGTTTTAGTTTGGATCAGGCAAAGAGGAATGAGTTTTTTCTTCAGGTAGAGACTACTATTGACCAATTCCATATGGAGGAATCCACTGAGGATACCCTTGATATTGATGCAGAGCTGCCACCGGATTATATGACTCCTGACTTAATAAAAGTGGTTGATAAATTGGAACCCTATGGAGAAGGTCATCGTCCTCTTGTTTTTGCTTTAAAAGATGCCTTAATTGAGAATATTGATCTCATAGGTAAGGGGGAAAAGAAACATGTCAAACTCCTTCTTGCTTATGGTAAGTATAAATGGCCTGCTATATTCTGGAACTCTGCAGACAGAGTTGGTTCTGATATTGTTCAAGGTAAATCTGTAAGTTTAGCTTTTCACTTGGGTCGTAATAATTTTTACAACCAGGAATCGCTTCAACTTACCCTATTGGATGTAAAATAATAATGTATAAATCATCGCTATTGATTTTTGTTCTTCTCTTTGTAGTTCTCTCAGCTTTTGCTGATGTATCATACTTTATTCCTTCTGAAGCTACCCAGGGAGGATACTTTTCTGTTTTTGTCAGAATGGAAGAAACTCCTCCATATCAGGTCACTCTCTATGACACTAAAGGAATAGAACGTTCTTATGACAAATTGTATCCATTGCCTAATGATCGTTCTCTTTATTATGGAGTCTTAGGTGTTGATAGCTGGTGGCCTGCGGGGGAATATAAGGTTGTCATTGAGGATGAAGATAGTTTTGAGATCTTCGAACAGACCATGACAATAAAGCAAAAGAATTTTCTTAGTGAAGATATTCCTTTAAATCAAAAAATGTCTAATCTTAGAACAGATGACTCTAAAAAACGTGCTGAGGAATCAGCAGAATTATGGTCTGTCATCAGTGCCAATGAGGAATCTGGATTTTATAGTATAGGTAATTTTGCGATTCCTCTCTCTTCCTATAAAAGACACAGTGCCTTTTATGGAGACAGAAGAGTCTACATCTATAGTGATGGTAAGAAAGCCACTAGTATTCATAACGGATTGGATTTTGCGGCTCCTGTTGGTACACCGGTTAAAGCTTGTAGTAAGGGGCAGGTTGTTATGGCTCAATCTCGAATTATCACAGGTAATACTATTATCATTGAGCATCTCCCGGGAGTGTATTCCTTATATTATCATCTGGATGAGTTACTCTGTAAGGTAGGTGATATTGTTGAACGGGATTCTCTTATCGGTAAAGTAGGTTCTACTGGATTGGTCACAGGGCCTCATTTACACTTTGAAGTACGCATACAAACCATTCCTGTTGATCCATTGCTTCTATTTGACAATCCTCTTCTTGACAAGACTCAATTAATCCATATGATGAGAAGCACTAAACAATAAGGGAGGTGATTCCTATCGCCGTTATTCGAGTAGATGATAACGAAGTTTTAGAAAAAGCAATCAAACGTTTTAAGCGTATGGTTGAAAAGGAAGGCATCATTCGAGAATGGAAGAAGCGTGAGTATTTTGAAAAACCTTCAACCATCAAGAATAAGAAGAGAAAAGCCTTAGAGCGAAAGCAGGCTAAAAAACTTCGAAAGTTGCAACAATCCAACAAACACTAGGAATCCCGAGCCCCTTATGGGGCTCTTTTTTTTGATATTATTAGTTGACGATATAATGTTTTAGATAGATCTTTTGATATCAAAGGAGATCTATATGCAAAAAATCATATTTATTATTGTTATTGTTTTGGTTATTGCCATTGCCTTTCCTATTTTTGCTGCCCCAAAAGCAGATCCAGCTAAATATGAATGGTTAAAGAATCAGATTGAAACAAATAAGAAACTCATAATACTGGATGTTCGCACTAAGGAAGAGTACAACAGAGGCCATATTCCAGGTGCTAAGCTCTATCCTGTGGATCAATTAAGAAATAATTATCCTAAAGCCTCAAAGGATCAGCAACTAGTTGTTTATTGTCGATCTGGTAATCGCTCAGCTCTTGCCAAAAGAACACTGGAGAGTTTAGGATACACAAATGTCTATGATTTTGGTGGTTTATATAACTGGCAGGATCCCTTAGAAAAATAAACAAAAGGATACATTCTATGCATAAAGTCGGTGGTTCCATTGCAGGATTTACTGTTTATAAGGTTGAAGAGCTTCCTGAATTCAGAAGTACTGGAATATACCTAAAACATAATAAAACCAATATGGAGGTACTGGCTCTTCAGAATGATGATCCTGAAAACTTATTCGCCTTTGCCTTCAAAACTTTTCCTGAGGATTCAACTGGTGTCGCTCATATATTGGAACACTCAGTTTTATCCGGATCTAAGAAATTTCCTGTAAAGGATCCCTTTCTTAATTTACTCAAAGGAAGTATCAATACTTTTCTTAATGCCTTTACATTCCCTGATAAAACTGTATACCCGGGTGCTTCAACCAACAAGAAAGATTATTTTAATCTGTTAAATGTCTATAGTGATGCTGTATTCAATCCTCTACTGAAGGAAGAAATATTCCAGCAGGAAGGACATCGCCTTGTGATAGACGATCAGGGTAATTTATCCATATCCGGTGTTGTTTACAATGAAATGAAAGGGAATTATTCAAATCAGGATTCCATTGCTTCTGAGTGGAGCCTGCGAGCTGTATTTGATAACGGTCCTTATAGTTATGATTCTGGTGGTGATCCTAAATACATCCCTGATTTAACATATGATCAATTTGTTGAATTTCATAAAACCTTGTATCATCCATCCAACTGTCAGTTATTCTTGTATGGAGATATTCCATTAGAAGAACAATTAGCCTTTCTTGAAGAAAACTATCTAAAGGAATATACCCAGAGCCTGCCCCCAAGAGAATTGCCCCGTAGTTCTACCTGGTCAAATCCAAAACAAGTAGCTATTCCTTTTCCTGGTTCGGAGAATGCAGATTCCCAAAGGGAAAGTTCTGTACTTCTCAGTTGGAAAACGGCTGATGTCATGGATCCTGTTGAGCTACTGTCCCTCGATATTTTAAGTGAGTTGCTAATCGGGCATTCTGGATCTCCCTTACTAAAAGCTTTAGTCGATTCAGGTATTGGTGAAGATTTATCACCTGTATCAGGATACGAAACAGAAGTCCGCGAATCTGTGTTTACAGTAGGTTTAAGGGGGATGTCTAACGAAGATCAGGATAAATTCAATGAATTGGTTTTTGCTACCCTGAATGAGATAAAACAGGATGGTTTTTCTGCGGAAGCAGTGGATGGTACAATCCGGGTTTTTGAATTCCACCAAAGAGAAATCAAAGGTGGCCCAGCGGGGTTGCGTTTGATGAGAAGAGCTCTTCGAGGATGGTTACATGGCCAGGATCCTTTTGATTCAACCAGATTCACAAAATGGATGGATTTAGTTAAAAAAGCTTACCAGGAGGACTCAGACTATTTCGTTAAAATAATGGACAAATGGTTAATCTCAAACCCTCATAGAACCTTAGTCACCCTTTATCCAGATAAAGAGCTCCAAACAAGGGAAGACAAGGAACTACAAGCCAAATTAAGTAAGCACAAAGAAGTTCTTGGAGACGAAGGAATACAAGCTCTTTATACACAAAGAAAGAAATTTGAAGAATTCCAAAACAAACCGGATGCTCAGAAAGACCTGGATAAGATACCATTTTTATCATTGGATGATCTTCCCAAAACAGTACGTACTGTAGATTTTGATGTGTTATCAGAATCTCCTCATCTTATAACAGCTCAGAATGATTTTACCAATGGTATTGAGTATGTTGATTTTGTGTTTTCCCTGGAAGGTTTAGATAAAAAGTATTTGCCCTGGCTACAACTATTCCGAAAAGCTCTAACTGGAACGGGTACTTCCCAGCTAAGTTATGGTGATCTGGAAGAAACAATAAGATTAAAACTTGGGGGATTAAGTATTTACCCTTCCATTTCTTCTTCCATAGATGAGAACACATATGGTTCATTTTATTTACGGGTAAAATATTTATCAGAATATAGGAGTGAGGCTTTTGATCTTGTTAAAGAGATCATTGTGAATGCCGATTTGGATAACAAAAAACGTTTAAAGGATCTTTTGTTCGAACTACGTAATGATAGCAAATCCCATGTAATTCCTTCTGGCAATAGTTATGCCTCCAATAGAGCCGCTTCACATTTAAGTGAAGCTTCCCATCAGGAAGAACTTATAAATGGAATCAGTCAAATTTTCTTCCTAGATGAATTATATAGTGATTATCAGAAAGATGAAGACAAGCTGTTGAGCATGATGAGTAATGTATTTAAATCAATACGAGGTCATATCTTTAATCAAAATAACGTCGTTGTTAACATCATGGTTCAAGAGGCGAACACCTATAATGATGTGGCTAAGGAAGCTAATAAGTTAATTACAACATTAACTGAAGTTCCCCACGTTGATACTGTGAATATTCCCCCATTTGAGCAATCTAAGAAATCTCATGAGGCATGGTCTGTTCCTGCAACTGTTGGTTATGTAGCCACTGCTTTTAACGGTCCTCGTTTAGGCCAGTCCAATTTTGCTGCTTCTGTTGTCATATCTCATCTTTTACGGACTGGTTATTTATGGGAAAATATCAGAATGAGAGGGGGAGCCTACGGTGCTTCTGCTAATGCTTCTGCCTTGGAAGGAATATTTGCTTTTGCAACCTATCGTGATCCTAGAATAACAGGTTCTCTGGAAACGTTTAAGAATGGATTAGAGAGTATAGCTAATGGTGAATTCTCTGAAAAAGATCTGGAATTGGCTATAATAGGTGTTGTAGGAAGGGAAGAGCATCCTCTAAGTCCAAATGATAAGTTGTCCATTGGTTACCGGAGAAGACTTCTTAAAATAAAAAACAGTCTTCGGCAGGAGAAACGTGATCAAATCCTCAGTTTGAATCGACACTCATTAATTGAAACCGCAAAACACCTTTTATTAGCGATGGAAAAGAGCTATAGTTGTGTTATCAGTGGTAGTGAAATCATAGCAAAAGATGGGCTTAACGATCAAAAGACATGGACAATAGCTTCTTTACCGATATAAGTTATAAAATATGCAATTTTTTTTGTTAGATAAGGCCGATAACGATATAATAGAAGAAGGGCTTGGTGCTTTACCGAGCCTATTACTTACACTCAAAAGGCTTAAATAGTATGATAGATAATAGGGTTGAAGAACGGGATAAAGAAAGACTAATGGACTTCCTATCTCGTGTATCCAAGACAGAAATCCATATTCACGCAGAGATGACAGTTCGTCCCGAAACATATCTTGAGTTGAATAAGAAATACCAATTGGAATCTGCTATGAATACGGTGGATGACTTTGCGCAATACTTAAAGATATCAAGTCTTTCTGAGATGATTCAACACTTCTTTCATCTTCAGACTTTTTTTAAAGAACCAGAAGATTTTAAACTTATGGCTAGGGATGTCCTTCATTATGCCAAGAGTAATCAAATATTCTATATGGAAGTTTTTGTCAGTCCCTCTAAGGCTTTGCAAAATGGCATAGACTTTAATCAGATGATGCAAGCCTTGGAAACTGAATTTGAAATAATTGAACAAGAAGCGGGTGTTCGGATACTGATGCTTCTTGATGTGAGTCGTTCCTTTGGTCCTGAAAATGCCAATAATAACCTGGAGCTTCTCATTGGATATAACAAGAAGATATCTTCTTGTCATCGTTGTATTGGAATTGGCTTAGGTGGCGCTGAAGAAGGAAACCCCGCGCGGGACTATAAGAAAGTATTTCAGAAGGCACGAAGAGCCGGTTTACATGTTGTGTCACATGCAGGTGAAGAAGTAGAGTCTGAATCTATTTGGGAAGCTATTAAAGATCTAAAATCAGAAAGAATTGGTCATGGTACCAGTGCCATTAAAGATGAGAAATTAATGGAGTATCTCAAAAAGAAACAAATTCCCTTAGAGATCTGCCCAACAAGTAATGTTATCACTGGCAAATATGTGAAAGAAATGGGCTCTCATCCTATTAAAAAGTTCTTTCGATCAGAGTTGATGGTGACAATAAATACAGATGATCCCTTGTTGTTTGATGTCCAATTGAATGATGAATACTACAATTTGTATAAACATCTTAACTTGAGTGTAAAAGACATCGCTATTTTGATTGAAAACAATCTTAAGGCAACCTTTCTCAAGAAAAGGGAGAAAGACATCCTCCTCCAAAGAATGAAAGAGCAAGTTAAAAATGCTAGTCTTACTGTATGGGGAAGGACTCTTTAGTAAAGAGAAAGCTATTGATTACTCTTAATTGAGTAAAACAATAGCTTTTGGATTTATTTCATTTTGTAATTAATTACCATACCAATACACTAGGTTCATAATCAGCTGGTGCTTCATAACCTAGAAGTTCAATACAAGTAGCTGCCAAACTAGCGATACCCAAGTCAGATTTGAGTTCCTTCTTATAATCACCTTGGTAACCATGATCAACAATAAGGCAAGGTACTGGATTGAGAGAATGGCTGGTTTTGGCTTTGGGATTTCCATCTTCCTTTATGGTAACGGCTTTTGTCTTTTTATTGACTTCATACATATCATCAGCATTTCCATGATCTGCTGTTAATATCATAACTCCCCCAGCTTTTTTAACCGCTTTCTCTAGTCTTCCAAGGCTAATGTCCAAAGCTTCCATACTACAGATAACTGCTGCCATACTTCCTGTGTGACCAACCATATCTCCGTTAGGAAAATTCACTCTGATAAAATCATATTTACCTTCATCGACAACGTCAATCAATCGATCTGTGATTTCTGCAGCCTTCATCCAGGGTCTTTGTTCAAAAGGAATAATATCGGAAGGAATCTCTTCATAAGTCTCAATATCTTCCTTGAATTTTCCAGAACGGTTTCCGTTAAAGAAATAAGTCACATGACCATATTTCTGCGTTTCGCTGATAGCAAATTGCTTAACCCCAGTGGAGGCCAAATATTCACCCATAGTTCTATCTATACTTGGGGGGGATACCAGATATTGTGCAGGTATATGTAAATCTCCATCGTATTCCATCATTCCCGCATATTCCACTTTAGGACGTCTTTTTCGATCAAAATGAGAGAACTCATCTTCTTCAAAAGCTGCAGTGATTTCCAGGGCTCTATCCCCTCGGAAATTAAAATAGATAACAGAATCTCCATCTTCGATGGTTCCGACTGGTTTTCCGTCTTTTGCAATAACAAAAGGTGGTAAGTCTTGATCAATAGCTTCTGTTTCTTTACGCAAAGTCTCTATTGCTTCCTTGGTAGTAGCAAAAGTTCTTCCCTCACCTAAGACATGGGTCTCCCATCCTTTCTCCACCATAGGCCAATTGGCATTATATCTGTCCATAGTGATGTTCATTCGTCCACCACCAGAAGCTATCTGAGCATCAAAGGTAGAATCAGTGAGGGACGCTAAAAACTCCTCAAAGGGTAGGACATATTCAAGAGCTGTTGTTTCCCCTACATCACGTCCGTCTAATAGGGCATGAACACGAACCTGGCTAACGCCTGCTTCTTTTGCTTTTGTAATCATTGCTTTGAGATGGTCTATGTGACTATGTACATTACCATCTGAGAATAATCCAATAAAATGAACAGCCCCTTTTGTTGTTTTGGCATTGTTCATCAACTTGTTCCAAGTTGCCCCTTCGAACATGGCACCTGTCTCAATACTACTTGAGACTAGTTTCGCTCCTTGAGCAAAGACCCTTCCACATCCGATTGCATTGTGACCAACTTCACTATTGCCCATATCTCCATCTGAAGGTAAACCAACTGCTGTCCCATGTGCTTTTAACTTCGTATGGGGATGTTCAGCAGTGTAGCGATCTAAATTGGGTGTATAGGCTCTAGCAACAGCGTCACCTTCGGGGACTTTACCGTAGCCAACTCCATCCATGATAACAAGGACAACAGGTCCTTTTCGAGTTTTGACTTGACTCTTCTTACCTAAAGGTTCAACCATGATTTATTTCCTTTTGTATAGTTTTCAATAAAAAATTACCTAATATCCTGTCTTTATGCAAGCTTCAAAAAGAGAAGTAATAAAAGGGATAAAAAAAAGAGCTATCACAAAATAAAATTTGCAACAGCCCTTACTATTAAAAAAAGAGAATTCTATTCGATCGTTACAAACGTACCAAAGACCCAACCGTTTAATTCATCGGCTTTATACCAATAGTCTGTATCACCACCAATGGTGAATTGGCTCTTTGTTCTTTCAGTAATAGTGATACTTGTTCCATTGGATGTTACAGAGATAACGTTATCCAATGTTTCGTCTGGAGTAGATCTTACATTAACATTATCATCATTTATCGATCCAAATGCTGCAAAAGGTTCTGAAGATCTATCATTTCCAGAAACTGGTGCGGTATCATCAGTTTTGTTTTTCAATTCGTTCAGAGCTGTTTGGATTTGTCCTTTTAGCACTGAGGAATTGAATGTCAAAGCTCCTTCTAGCAATTCTGTTTTAACAGTTTCATTGGTAGTATGGTTGGCCTTGAATAACATCTTCAAACTTTCAATATCATTTTTTTCAGTTGATACTGTCTTTTCATCAAGATAACCACTGAAGAAGCCTTTTGTTGCAGAGACTTCATCCCAACCTAATACTTTGATGAAAGTCTTCGTTCCATCTTTGATGGGGGCAGTAGAACTATCTATAGATACTAAGGTTCCAAAGGGAATAATTCTAGAAGATGGTTCACTCATTGCAGGTTTTGTATATAAAACAGTATCGTCACTTGAAATCATACCTAATTTTGCCTGTGGAAATATGTTATTTGTTGGAACCCAAATATCTGTATCAGTAGTTGTATCTATCCTCTGAAATTCCATATCATTGGATGTTCCTCCAGCTATACTTGCATTACTGATTATTTCTGAGTAAACAGTAATAGCTTCACCATACCCTAAACTGACACTGGATTTTTTGAAGGTATTTGTCGCTTTGTCTGTTAACTTGTAAGTTTTTAAGTTCCAAATGCTATTATATGATTCCCAAGAACTACCTTGATTTGTATCGGCCACGGTAACTGTAGTTCCTGTCTCTCCACTTTGCTGTTCACTTTTATTACAACTTAGAAAAATCAATGGTAATAAAAGGACTAATCCTATTCTTTTCATTATTTTACTCCTGATAACTTTGACAGTATTTTATCAGACTAAAAGTTATTATACCAACATTATTTTGATAGAACTTCAAACCTGATTGAGTTTTCATTTCCCCATTTGTCTAGGACAGTTAGCTTATGCTGCCCTGTATTAGGTTTGTATTCTAATTTATGAGAATCAGTTGTTATACCAATAAGTTGATCATCTAGATGCCAATATAAAGTGCTATGGGGAATAGCCGTATGAGCTTCCATAATCATACTTTGACTCTGTCCATTGAAATCAATAGGCAGATATATTTGGGAATTAGTACTGGGACTCAAAATGGACAAGGATTGATTTTGGGATATGCCTTCTTTGAAAGGGGGCGGTGGAATATAGTCAAAATTCCTTTTTTGGTAATACCAGGCCATAGTGGGAGGTAGAACAAACCAATGTTTTGTAACAATGTCATCTACATCCATAATCTCTGTTGTCACTTGATATTCTTCATTACTGTCTAAATGCAACTCTTTGTGAAAAGGACATACTTGAGAACTTAATCCTTTTTCGGGTATCCATCTCATTATTGTATCATCACAGTAAGGACCTGGAAGGTAGCCACTTTGAACACATACTTCCGATTGAACTAAACCTGTGTGGTTGGGTTCGAAAGAGTTTGTTACAGGTAAATAAGAGAAAATATCGAATAATAAGGGAGCTGCCGCTAAACTTCCTGTTAATTTAGGTCGACCTTCTCCATTTGCATTCCCTACCCATACACCTACTGCATATTGAGGTGTGATTCCAATAGCCCATGCATCTCTATAACCATAGCTTGTTCCTGTTTTCCATGATACGGCTCTTCCTGAAGAAAACTCCTGCCAGGCTCCTTCTTCATTCGGTCTATTCACAGAAAGTAAGGTATCGAGAGTTAAACTGATAACACCTTTGGAGACAGGTGCTTTATGAACATTAGTTGACTGTTCTCCCTTAATATAATGTGGTGAAAAAAAAGTATATTCTGTATCCCTATTCTCTCTGAGGACACTTCGTCCCAGAGAAGCATAAAGACTTGTTAAGTTCCATAGAGTGGATTCTGCTCCTCCCAATATGAGAGTAATGCCATAGCTATCAACAGGACGATCTAGAGTTGTCATCCCAAAGCGTTTTAATTGGTTATAAAAGCGATCAATCCCATAGTCACGAAGCATTCTTGCAGTAGGTACATTAAGAGAGCTGGCGAGGGCTACACTTGCTTTAACAGCACCCATGTAATCTTGGTTGTAGTTTTCAGGTCTATACCCACCCATGAAAGTCGGTATATCCGCTATAAGAGAATCAGGTAAGATCATCCCATCATCTAACATACTTGCGTAAAGGAACGGCTTGAGCAGACTTCCCGTGCTTCGTCTTGCTTGGATAATATCTACATGTTTAGCACTGCCCCCATTAAAATTGATAGGTAAGTTTCCTTCATAAGCTAATACTTTTCCTGTAGGGACATCGATTATCAATGCTGCCATGTTGTGAATACCATTACCTTCCCATTTGTTGTAATGCCTAATGAGAACATCACCGATTTTTCTTTGGAGGTTAAGATCAATTGTTGTTGAAATTAGGCTTTTACTGTTTTGATGATGTTTATTATGGGTCATCATCAGATGATATCCCTCTTGGGCTATTTCATGGGGTTTTTGTGGTAAGGGCTCAATGATACTTAAGTTTAAAGTCTCTTCGTTGATGTACCTGTTTTTGTATAAGTTTTGTAATAGCCGATCTCTTTTGTCCTTTAGAAAACTTCTATTTTTCCCAAGATGAAGTAAGGATGGGCTATTGGGTAGAACAGCTAATAGGGCACTTTCTGCCCAACTTAAATTATCTGCTGATCTGTTAAAATAACGCCAGGCTGCTGTATCAAGACCTACAATATTACCACCATAGGGAGCATGAGAGGCAAAAAGTATGAGTATTTCATCTTTTGAATAGGAACATTCGATGCGAAGAGCAATGAACATCTCTTTAATTTTTTGCAGAATAGTTCTTTTTTGATTACCGTAGCTCAGACGGGCTACTTGCATGGTTATCGTACTAGCTCCGGATACGACTGAACCTTCTTGTATGTTCTGGATAGTAGCTCTTACCACAGCCATTGGATCTATTCCAGGATGGTAATAAAAATGATGATCTTCAAAATTTAATAAGGCCGTTTTGTATTTGTAGGGTAGTTTTTTTACTGGGGGAAAACGCCATTGCCCATCCTTCGCCAGCTGAGCAGATAGTAATTGATCATTCTTATCTAAGAGAACTGTCGAGTAATCATCCTTAAAAAGAGGACGAGGCAGAATAAAATAAAATACCAGGAGTGAAAATGATAGAAACCAAAAAACCGGATAGCGAACTATCCGGTCTTTTATTTTGCGAAAATCAATCATTTATTTACGACCTAGCCAGTATCCTGGGACCACTGCTTCAATAGAATTATCATACATAGCTTCTGCTTTGATCATAGGAAGGTAATAGGTTCCAGAGTAGGCATTATTGACTAGTACTTCAAAAGTTTTTGATTCATTTGCATTTAAAGAAAAGTATGTTAATACTCTATCGTCTCTAATGTCTCTATACTCATATCCACTATTTTTAACACCATCTCCAAGACTCATTCGTTCATTGTAGATTTCCCAACTAGTGGGAATCAGTTGTGTTAAGGCTAAATGTTCTACTTTGTTTCTTGTCCGATTTCTTAAGGTCACTTTTATTTTGATATCTTGGCCTTTAAAACTCACGCCAGGATTAACACTTCTTCCATTAAGATCCTGATAACGAACATCCATAGTTAGACCTTTACTAATAGGAGTTTCTTCTTTTTTGAGGGGTATTCCTGTTGTGAATAGTCTGAGATAAAGAGGGTTTTTACCAGTGTTCTTGATCTCTACTACCTTACTATCCTCATTAACTGAGAAGTCTCTCATCACAATATTCTTATCTGTAGTGATCTGATCTGATTGGTTATTATAGCTATAAAATGCATTGATCGGACTATTTTCCGATTGAGAAAGGGAATACTTTGCCATAGCAATAAGTGCATAGGATGTTGTTTGGGTACTCATATAGTCTTGACTACTAAGGCTATTGGCCAATGTTTTAGCCAAGTTAAAGGATTCCTTGTTTCTATCCAGCAACAAGGCAGATTCGAGTATCATCGCCTCATCTCTGGTTTTTGATCCAAAAGTACCAGAAGTCTCTACGTAATCATCAATTGATATTCCGGCATTACTAATCATGGAACTAGCAATCCTTTTTTGTCCTATCAACGCATAGGCTGATGCTAATCTCCAAAGTGCAGCACCTTGTAAGTTGTCCTGTTCTTTCAAGCGATTCATAGCACCTATCTGACCTTCCCCTGCTAGAGCCAATGTGTAAAGTCTATAAGCTTGATCAGCTATGGAACCTTTGCTAGTACCTTGCCATGTATTAGCTGTTTTTTTCTGGTAGGCCTGCCATCCTTGTAACAATCCTGTTGGGATAGCATAACCACGACTTTTTGCCTCCAGCAAGAAATGGCCTGCATAATTGCTACCCCAATTATTAACATGACTTTGGCCAGGCCAGTAGGAAAAGCCTCCCTCAAGAGTTTGAAAGCTTCCCAGTCTCTCAATTCCTGCTTTTATGTTGTCTTGTATTTGATTTATTTTCTCAGGAGTTAAATCCACAAATTTATCTAAATATACTTGGGGGAATACAGAACTTGTTGTTTGTTCTATACAACCGTGGGGGTAGCGAATGAGATAATCCAATCGTCTTTCAATATCTATGGGTGGCATTTGTGACAGTTCAAGTTTAATTCCGTTAGTCCCTTTGTACCCGAAGAAATTAACTTCACGTCTCCATGTTTCATTAGGTTGTAATAGTTGTGTATCTGTTCTAGTTGTAGTAACTGCGGGTATTCTGATAGGAACGTCAGTTTTATTGATAGCTGTATTGCTTCCAGAAGAGGCTAATAGGGTTGTTGTTATATGACCTGACTCATTAAGTATTCTGATCTTAAAACTAGTAGATTTATCATTTTCATGATCAAAAGAAATGGATTTTCTATTCTCTCCAATGATTTCTGCAGGACCTTGAACGCGAAGTGCCACACTAACGTCCTTAATGTTATCATTCATTCTGAACACTGTAACTGGGACCTCTACCTCTTCTTCTGGACCAACCGTTCTTGGTAAGGTCCCCAACACCATTAAGTCGTCTTTAACCTTTACAGATTTCTCAGCTACACCGAAAGATTGCTCTTTGGCTGCAATAACCATTATTCGAACAGCTCCTACATATTGAGGCATTTTAAATGTTTGAGTTTTTTGTTCTCCTGGACCTAAGGTTACAGGAGCAAAGACTTTGACGACAGGTTTGAATCTATTGACTTCTGATCCACCACCTTTCTTAATTCCATCTGAACCACCGATAGCGAGTAATGTATTTAATTTCCCTGAATAAGCATTCAAGATGTAATCGTATATGTCCCAGGTAGACAAATTAGAAGACTGCTTTTGATAAAAATGTCCCCAAGGATTAGGTGCTTTATAGGCTGTCAAACCTAATAATCCTTCATCAACTACAGCTAAGGAGTAGGTCATTCCTTTTCCAGTTCTTTCTTTGATTGTAATAGACACGTCTGATTCCGGTTTAAATACTTCAGTTGATAGGATTTCCGGATAGAGATGAGAGGCCGGGTTATCTACATAGATAGGCACCACTCCATAAAGCCGCAAAGGAAGATCATTAGCTGTCTGAAGGTGAGGTTGTAGATAGGTTACATGGGCATAAATATTAGGTGCCATCTCCGATTTTGCTTTAAAGCTATAGATAGTGTTTTCTTTCTTAGGTCTAATCCACTCTTGGGATATGATGGCCCCTTTGCTTTCTAATGTAACCAATACTCGACCTTGGTGAGATGTTGGAATGTTTAAGTTAATAGTATCACCAACATTATACTTGTCTTGGTCTGTTGTCATCATCAACATGGAAGCTCCACTTCCCCCGTCTTTTTGTGCACGACCGGCCCATCCTGGCCAATCTATATAAACAATTTTACTAGCTGAATGATTTCCCTTTGTATCAGTAACTCGTAACATATAACGACCCCAAGACGGGTATTTTACTTCAAAGTTCCAAGACCCTTTTCCGTTATTAATTTTCACATATCCAGAGCTAATAGGTTTGAGGTTATTTCGACTGACATAATTGGCAAGATCTTCTGAACCTGTTTCCCACCACCATCGCCAGTTTATCTTGTATAATTCTGCTTTTACTTGCCCCTGATTTATGGGTTTTCCTTGGCTATCCACCATCACAATATCTAAAGGGTGTTCTTTATCAGTCAAAAGCATTCCTCTAGCTTTGTCACCTTTTGGAGTTTTTATTCCAACATATTCATCATAAGGCCAGTAATCATAACTTGTGTATGAAGTACTAAAGTCTCCTGAAGGCTCAAAAACTTGAGTCTGAAAGGATGCTTTTAACTTACCAGGTGCTGTACCGTTTAAATATATTCTCTTGTAAATATCAGCGTTTCCTTCCTTGTCCAGATTCCCTTCAAAAAATTCTTGTTCTTCCACTTTGAAGGATCTGGAAGCGTCTTCAAAGGTGTATTCTGGATATTCTGTAAATCGGGTAGCAGTCGGTACAAAACTAACTTTAACTTCTGCCTCAAAATTAGGAGCTGAAGCCCCATGTAACCATTCTGAGTGTAACTGTCCTCGAATGGTATTTCCCGATAGTCCTTTTTCAGAATCTTCCAGGTTCAGGTCTATTTTAAGACGATTAGGTTTAACTGTTTCTACTTTGAGTATTTTTTCAAAAGATCTATTTCCCACTTTTATCTTAGCTGTCCAGTTACCTGTAGGTGCATTAGACTCTGTAACAAAAGGGAAATAGTAAAATCCATCAGTAGATTTGTTCTGAGTCTCTCTGTATGCCAGTTTCCCCTGGGCATTATATACCATTAAGGATACGGGATGACTGGAAGGAAGGGTCTTTTGGTAATCCACCAGAATAAAATTTAAATGGATAGTGTCTCCAGGTCTCCAAACTCCCCTTTCTCCAAATATAAAACCATCGAAGCCTTCTAAGTTTTTAACCCCTTCAACAGGGAAGTGGCTAATGGATAGTTTATTATTCTGATCCAGCTTCATGTAAGTTTTTTGATTCTTGTTTTGAGCTACTAGAAATCTTGGTAATGTATCTTTTTTGTATAGGTAAAATCCATTTCCATCTGTTGTCCCTTGATCTAATAGATTTTTCTGAAAGTCATAAAATGATAGCTGAGTATTAGGTAATGGCCCAGCTGTTTTAACATCTGTCGCACTTATATAATATTGGCCGCTAAAATCCTGTTTTGCCATCACCCCTATATCAGATATTAGTATATTCTTACTCTGTGTGATATCGTGATCACCCCATTTCATGTAATAAGCGAAGTGGGAGGGATCTTTTCTATATTTTCTATATCGCCAGCTTCCATAACTTGGTTGCCAATTGTCCCAGTAACTTGTTTCAGCTGCTTCTCCTGAATCTGACTCAAATACATTATTATTTTCTTGTCTGTCAGGATTTTCTGTATAACTACCATCGTGGTATTCTACTTGATCATGGGTAAATGTAAGTCTGAATCTAAACATTCCAGCAGGGTATTTTCTTAATAAAGGCTCTAGGTTTAAACCATGACGTACCCATATATCAGTTTTAGAGGAATCCCACTCAAGAGGTATTGTGTCTCGCCAAACGACTTTACCAACTCTATATAACTCCTTGTCACCGTTATAATCATTGATTTGGAGAAATTGAAGGATGTTATGATCCGGGATATGAGTAACTTCTATCATTACCCCATTAAGATTTCTTGTTTCAATAGGCAATGTTGCCCCTTGAGTTGTAGGTAGAATGTTTCCTTTACCTAAAAATCTAACTTCTGGAATTTCCCGGGGAAAGAATACTTTTCGTGTTTGGGGGTGTCCTAACTTATTGTCGCTTACATTTTTGATGGATTTATCTAGGTATAAATCAACTTTACCTTTGAACTTTGTTGTGGAATATACCTTTACAATATTCTTATCTATTTCAAAACGTAAATTGTCAGTCTCATTCCCTGTTTTAATCAACCCTTCCAGGTTTTGCTCCAGATTAAGACTATCAGTAAATTCAACCTGTATATATTCACTATCCTGTCTGATTGGTGATACCTGTGCTACATGAAAACTACCAAGGGCAGGAATGGTAAATTCAGATTGTAAGTTTTCTTTAATATCGAGGGTCTTTAACTCTAATTTCAATTTTACTTTTTGATCTGACTCTATTTTAGGAAGCTGACTTACCATGAGTCGATATTTGTTATTTCCTTCCTCTGTCCAAATTATTTGTTCATCTTTAATTCCATTGGATAATGAGGTAACCCTCTTTAAAAGGTTTATATCTTGAGCTTCAGAGAACTGATACTCACCATAATAATTCATAATATCATCACTATCTTCCGCCGTTTCAAGTCTGTTAGATAGTAATTCAACTGTAGGTAGGATAGTATGAAAATTAAAGGAAAAATCTTCTATATTTTTATTAGGTAGCAAATCATTTAAACTTACTTTAACCTGTATTGTTTCATCTATAGGCAATTCTGTTTTCGGTATGAACTCTAATAGATTATTATTGGTCCATTTTGCTTCCCCTTTTATATTGTGAGAAAATTCAAAGGGACTTGCAATATCTTGACCTATAAGGTCATCCTCAACAACAGGATCCACAAAAAGTACTTTGACACTACTATGTCTATCAATTAGTCCAGAGGTATGAGCTTGAACGACATTAGAATCGGCAGGAATCAACACTTTTGCCTGTTGTTGACAAGCCATAAGACTTAAAGCCAACACAATGGTCATTAAATAAAAACGTTTCAAAATTTTCTCCTTTATTTTCTCTTAAGAATAACACCTTATTTAGCTTAAAACATTTTATTTTAAAGCTTTGGTTAGCTGATTTAACCTTTTTACAATAGAACCAGTTTTATCCAATTTTATTGGTATTCCAGATATTTGGACCCCTAATGGTTCAATATAAAAAGGATATCCATTTAGAAAACCTACCACGAGAATCATAGATTCTTCACCATGCTTCATTTCTTCCATTCCCGGAAAGATAAAATTACCCAGTGAATAAGCTATGAGACCATTTTTATACTGTTGTAAGCCTTGAATAACATGAGGATGGCTACCCAATACTACGTCTGCATTATAATCAATCATTTGTTGGTATAGCTTGATTTGTTCTTTGTAAGGAGTCTCTTGGTATTCTCTACCACCATGAAAATAAAGGATATTTATGTCTTTTGGATCACTAAAAGCCGTTTTTACAGCTTCTATCCCGAGGGCATTGTTCCAAAGAATACCAGCCCTTGATGTTGTGACTGATGCCTGTTTTTCCCCATTAAAACCATTTCTTTCTTGAGGAAAGGCTCCCAAGGTTATAACATTTATTTTCTGACCATTCTTTGTAAAAGTCCAAGGTTTACTGGCTTCTTCCGGTGTTAATCCGACACCTGCTGTAGGCATCTTTGCCTCTTTAAAATATTTTAAAGTATCCTTAAACCCCAACTCTCCATAATCATAGCTGTGATTATTATTAACGCTTAAAAAATCATAGCCAAGGGACTTTAATTTACCCAGAATAAAAGGTGGAAATTTAAAATTATATGATTTTGTTGTCCTATTTGACCTTAAAGTAACTGACCCTTCCAGATTGCCTATCATTAAATCCACTTGAGGTATAATTTTCAAAGTGTCATTAAAGAGCTTTGTTGAACCGTTGCTTCTCCTGAATAAGGTATCAACCCCCCTTTGAAATATCATATCGCCATTAGCGCCTAGCCAATAGACATCAAAGGACTGTGGATTTGTCTTATAGGAGGAAAGGACTTTTATGTATTCCTGTAAGTCTTTATCTTTTAAAGGATGTGCAATTGCTTCATAAAGGTTAAGATAAATATTCTGTACAAGTGGATAATGTTTATCACCTAAGTGACTACCCCATAAGCTGATTCCTTTTAAGGGTGCTTTAATATCTTTCACATTAATTATAGTTGGATATTGTTTGTTTATCTCAGAACTAAGTTCTCCCTTTTTAATATCCTTAGGAGCTGTTAGGAATGGTTGAAAAGGGTCTGACTCCCATAGATTAGCAACAGGACTATACCAAGATTGCTTAATGAGCACAGATTCTACTAAACGATAATTTTCCTTATCGAATAGTGTATTTTCAAATTCCTTTGTTTCATTGTTCCAGCCTTTTTGTTCAACAGTGATAATCAAATTGGGAAGCTTTTTATCATTTGGTTCATCTAGAGGGATAAAACTTTGATATTGTTTATCATTTAGTTGATATTCTTCCTCTTCCTGGAGGTTGAGCAAATTAAGATTGCTCTCTGATCCTTCAAGAACGATATGAGGTGAACAAGAAAATAATAAAATACTTAGTAATGTTAATAATATGACTCTCTTCATGTATGTATCCCAATATAGCCGACAAATATGTAATTGAAAAGAGAGTCATAAATGTGCCTTCCTGTTGAATAATTGTCCCTTGTTCAATAGCTGGAATAAAAGTAGCTTTACTTGATTCTATAAGGTAGGAGATTTTGTATGCCCCAAAGCTTGTCACTCATTAAACACCAGCATAGTTTTGAATTACCTGATGAAGAACTACAATTAGACATAAAAACTAGTCATCATTTTAAGTCCATTAAATGGGTAAGTTCTGATCCTTATGTGGCTCAAGTAAGTGCCACAGGACTTGTAACTTCTGTGGCCGGTGGAAGAGCAACTATCTATGCTTATGTTGAAAATCAGCCCGATATCTGTGATTCTTGTTTGGTAGATCTTCCGGATGTAAATAGACCATCAAGCACGGATTATAAGAAACCCCAACACATTAATGATGATACTATTGAAATAATCATGTGTGGTGATTCTATGATGCGAACCTATGATACTTCTTATGGATATGATCAATGTGGTTGGGGACAATTGCTGTCTTTATTCTTTGATTATCGCATTATTGTCAATAACAATATCCCTATGGGAGGAAGGAGTTCGCGTAGCTTCTATACGGAATCAGTTCGGTGGCCTGTTGTAAGAGAACTTCTAGCTGCTAATAAAAAAACTAATATTCGTACTATGGTTTTTATGCAATTTGGTCATAATGATCAAAAGCTTCCAGCTGGTGATGGCAGAAAATACCTAAGCTTTGCCAAGACAAATCAAAATGGATCACGTGCAGGAACTTACACAGATTATTTGGAACGTTACATATTAGAAATTCGAGAACTTGGTGCTATTCCTGTGTTCTTTACTCCCTTTGTAAGAAAGTATTTCGAAAAGGGGGAATTGTTGCAGAAAGGGCAACACAATCTTACTACGCCTGAAAATGGAGAATCTAAAGCAAGAGGCAATTATCCTCAAGCCATGAAGGATATTGCTTGTAAACACAATGTTCCTGTTATTGATATCACAAGTATGAGCCGGGATTATGTAAGTTCTGTGTATAAAGAAGAAGGAGAAGAGGGCCTTCTTAATATATACAGCTACGACAGTACCCATACGAGAACATTAGGTTCTCTAAGGCAAGCGGAAATGGCCATCAAAGGTTTAGTGGAAGCTAATATTTTAGAAGAGTACATTATGATACCTGATTCACGACTAATGATAGATGGGGGAATGAGAGAATTTGAACCTACAAAAGTAGGGGATTCAAGCATCATAAATATACGTATTACTCAGTTCAATATTACAGATGGGGTGATTCATCTTAAATGTTTATCAGACTTCTTTCAAATTAGCTTAGAGAAAAATGGTGAGTATGGAAAAGAGCTAACTCTATCCATACCCAAAACGGGACAGGTAGTATACGCTAAGTTTCAGCCCCTATTTGAAGGACATTTTACAGGATCTATAAACGTAAGCTATGAAGGAAGTTTGGATCTCATTCCAGATTTTGGTACTTCTGCTCCTGGGACTAAGGATAAATCTTCTGTGTATGTAGCTTTACAAGCAGTTGGTGATTCGAAGTTTACATAAAGTTATGTGATACTTTTCTCCATTATTGTTGAGGATCACTAATTACCAGGTCGTTAGATACTGCAGATATTTCTTAGTAATCAACAAGGTCTTCTAAATAGCAAGATTCCTCTTCTCTAAAAGTATCTAGTGTATTATTTTCACTCCATCTTATTTTGATATTCCCTAGATGTATCGATTTAATTTTCTCACATAGTCAAAGGAGTTCCCAGTAAGGAAGTTTAGATATCACTCTAGCTTTTGGTACTTTTGTTCCGTGAACGATGGATAAATCTTCTGTTGATGTTGCTTTATAGGGATTGGGAAGTGTTTAAAAGGTAGATAAAAATTTATATCTCTAAATTCTTCCTTTGAATTCTTGACCAAAAATATACTAGTCTCTATTATGTACGCCAGTATCTAATGGAAGGAGTTGATTCTTATGGCAGGTCCTGTATCAAAGAACGCACGTCGTGAAGGGGCTCAAGAACTAATGAGTCGCTGGGGCGGTAAAATAATAATGAGATCAGTATTCGAAAATGGTAAAATTCGCCATTTTGCTGAATGTTCAAAAACAAAGAATACCGCACGTAAGCCTCGAATGCTTATGTAGATGAAAACCCGAACCTTTTGGCTTCGGGTTTTTTTCTTTATCTAATCAACTGTAAAGCTTCTTTAATTGTAATATCGTCTGACAAGATTCTATCAACCAAATCGTTCATACCTTTCATTTCATTGGAAGCGTTCTTTACTTCTGTAATGGGAAGGGTACTATCAGTCTGAAGTTGTAGTATCCGAACTTGTGGATAATCTTTCGTAGTGTCTGCCAACGCATTGGCAGGTATTTTACTGGCTGGTATGAACAAAGCTTCCTGTTCGGGAGCACTAAGGTATTGCCCAAATATAAGAATGTTCTTTGTATCTTCTATAGTCTTATTATTAATGTATAATCCTTGCCCATACAGTAAAGGCTTGGCTGCATTCTCTGTTCCACTTGGTAAGGACGTAACTTTAACTTTGAATCTCTGATTATAATCTATAAAATGCTCTGTTCTATCTACAAAGTATACCCTTTGTCCTTGAACAACTTTATTGACCACATTTGCTTGAGTTGAATGGATTTCAATGTTTGAGCTTTGATTCATGTCCTTTAGCCATGTGAACCAGGATTCCAGCTTGTCTCTGTTCTTATCAATCACAGAGGCTCCAAAGATTCCCATACTCCATTGGATATAGTCAAAATTCTTATTGAGCAATAGTTTTTGTCCTTGGGGGTTATAGTGGATAAAATCATCAATCGTATTCAGCTTGGGAAGATCATTAGGTCCTCTATAATATAGAGTGTTAAAATCAACAAATAAAGGCAGTCCAAAGACTTTATCTCCCTTACTTAAAGCCTTCCAGGCATTGGCTAAGTAGGAATTCTGATCTATACCATATCCCTCCACTGTTGTTAGAATACCCTGATCAAAGAGATCTTTTCCTTTTTCAAAAGAGGTGATCAATATATCAGCCTCTGAAGAATCTATAATTGTTATAATGATGTCTTGCCGATGAGTATGAAAGTTATCAATCACATTTTGTAGAACAATGTTAGCTTCTGGTGATAAGTCACTATAGAGAGTATATGTTTTGGCTTCTATGTTTGCTTCTTGTTGCCCTTCTGCTAATAACCAGAACAAAGGTATTACTAAGAAGGCCAAAAGCAAAGATTTCCTTAGCATGAATAACTCCTCCCTATAAGAATAGCCTCAATTGCTTAAAGTGTCCGTCATTTTTTTCTGTACATTTTGGTAAAGTATGAATCGATCATATCTTTCTCAAATGCATCATTATCTGCATAGGCTCTCTTAAGACATTTTTGCCATAAATCGGGATCCTCCATACATAGATAGAAAAATACCTGGCTATGCCATCTGCTGAACTGATTAAAAGCGAAGGAGAATAATTCTTCCTTTACATCCAAGGAATAAGAATATTTTCCAGCTGCTTCCTCTAAAGGCATTTGAAGAATCTTCGTTGTAATATTGCGGGATCTGATCATTTTTAAAACGGGCTTAATAAAAGTCAGAGTCCCAAAACTGATAGTGACAACCTCTTCTGGTGAAAAAAGGTGCTGAAGCTGTTCCATCACCTGGCCATATTCTTCCTTCCAATCTTCTATAGGTATCATAGGATGGAAATGAAAACCCACTTTATACCCATGATCTGCTGCTTTTCTCGCGGCTTCTATTCGATCCTTGAGAGAAGCTGTGAAATGTTCTTCACCATCTATAATGGATTGAGGATTCAAACTCCATGTTAACAGGACATTTTTTTGTACTGGCCTAGTAAGGAGATGAGCCATACGATCTGATTTTGTTTTCATCTCCAAAATGACATTTTCATGTTGTTCTGCAAACTCTAGGAGGTCATCTAGGATTCCATTTTTATTCCCCCACATTAGAGAATCAGAAGACTGACCTGTTCCTATGTGATATTTTTTTTCTGGTTCCAGATTAAGCTTTTTAAGCCTTTCCCCTAATTTTGAATCAAAAATAACTTCTCCATTTGTATAGAAGGATTGTATTGAACAGTAGGTACAGTCAAAGCCACATCTTTGGACAACATCTAAAGTATGCAGGTTGCAACATCTGGTTTTTGTGGAAGCTACAGGACAATTACCCAATAGTTTTCTGTTGGTTGTATCTTCTGTAATGACATGTACCTGTTCTGCTTTAAAATCTCTTTCGGGTATAAAATGAAGATACTTCTGGCCCTTTTCCCTAAGTTGATTATAATGTTTATAAATTTGTTTGAGGATAAAGCTCTTTCTAGCTTTTCCGATAATACCTGTATCTGGTTCCTTAAGAGGTACCTGGGATAGAGGGACTTCATTCCATTGATGTAGATCCCTTGCTACTACCAAGAGATTTCGAAGATCTTGTTCGGTCAGATGTAAATTGATGGCCAAATTATCTAGATATTCGAGATCAACAGTAGTAGAGTATTTGTACGGTATAGTGTTGACCAAAGATGACCATTTTGTATATCGAAGTGAGTTCATTTTTGACTCCAAATTGGGCTTTTTGGGTAAATACAGATTAAATTCGTAGTATTCACGATTTTTTATGTAAACTCAAGACGAAAACATTGACAAATTAGGTAAGTTAGTATAGATACTTACCACAATTTTGAGCTATAAAAAAATTAATTCAATGTAGCTTAAGAAAGGGGAGTAAGCCATGGCTTTTGATAAAGACTTTATTGACCAAATGAAAACTAGGCTTGAGCAAATGAAATTAAGTATCCTTGAAATGCTTCTTCATGAAGATGAAGATTTTCAAGAGCTTGTTGACAACGACGGCCCTAAAGATCTTGTAGATGTTGCCAGTGACGACATCGACATGAAAACTTTGGAAGCCCTAGGAGCTCAAGAAGTCAAACGGCTAAGGCTCATTGAAGCAGCGTTGGCTAGGATTGCAAATGACCAATATGGATATTGTTTGAAGAGTGGAAAGCCTATTCCCAGGGAACGGTTAGAAGCTATTCCTTATGCATTGTATACCATTGAGGTTCAAGAAGAACTTGACAGACAGAAGCGAAGAGTCGGTTAAGAACTATTATATAACGCCATTCTTATAGTATAAGGATGGCTTTTTTATTAAAAACTGTTAAAAAGAATAAAAACTGTAACCAACTCTCATGTATATTGTTGCCAAAAATGTGGGTAAACACCTACAGTTATCAAAAATATTTTTCCAATTCTAGAAAGGAGGATCTATGATCAGCATCGAGAATCTCTCGAAAAGTTATGACCAAGTGCTGGCCGTGGACAAGCTCTCTTTAGAAATCCCCGAAGGACAAATTATGGGTTTATTAGGACCAAATGGTGCTGGTAAATCAACCACTCTTCGAATTCTTACAGGATTTCTTCAACCTACAGACGGGACTATTTTAGTTGATGGTCATGATGTCCGCACAGCAACAGAGCAAGCTAAATCCGTTATCGGCTATCTGCCTGAATCTTCACCCCTTTATTCTGATATGTTGGTTTTTGACTATCTTAATTACATAGCAGGGATGAGAGGTTTAGATAAAGAGGCCAAAAATGAACGAGTCAAAAAGCTATCCAAACTTTGTGGCATAACAGATGTAATGCATAAAGAAATCTCTAGCTTGTCCAAAGGATACAGACAGAGAGTCGGATTAGCACTTGCTATGATGAGTGACCCCAAAATCCTGGTTCTTGATGAACCGACAAGTGGATTGGACCCTAACCAAATAAGGGAGATCCGTTCCATTATCAAGGAGATTGGTAAGGAAAAAACTGTCATATTCTCAACTCATATTCTCAGTGAAGCAGAAGCTACCTGTGATAGGGTTGTGATTATCAATAAAGGGCGAATTGCCGCCGATGGTACCATGGCTGAACTTCGGGAAAAGGGCTCTGGGGTTGGTAAAGTCCAGCTTCTTCTCCAGAAAGCTCAGTCTGATGATGTTAGAAAGGTTCTGTCAGCCATTACAGGTGTACAGAATGTTGAAATAGAAGAGGAACGAGACTCTCTTTCTGTATCACTAACTGCCAGTAGAGATGTGAGATCTGATATATACCTAAGTGTAAAAAAAACCGATTGGATTTTGTTAACACTTAATCAGGAACAACAGTCTCTTGAAAATGTCTTTAAAGAATTGACCCAAGGAGGCATTCCTGATGAAGTTTAATTCAGCAAGTAAAGTCTTTCGTAGAGAATTACACTCTCTCTTCTTCAGCCCCATTGCTTATATCATCATGACATTATTTCTTGTAACAACAGGATGGTTTTTCTTTTCGACCTTCTTTATTGCAGCAAGAGTTGATTTACGTGATTATTTTAGCTTATTACCTATGATATTAACTTTTGTCATCCCAGCCATGACCATGAGATCTTTCTCTGAAGAATACCGTAGTGGCAGCTATGAAATACTTGTTACTTTACCTATCACACGATTAGAGATAGTAATCGGAAAATATTTATCTTCACTAGTTATGATACTAATCATGATAGCACCAACCTTAATATATCCTTTTTTTGTTGGTGTCACTGGAGACCTTGACTGGGGGCCTGTTATTGGTGGGTATGTGGGCGCTGTTTTTCTGGCCTCTGCTTTTTGTGCCATCGGTATATATGCTTCCTCGTTGACTCACAATCAAATTGTGGCGTTCATCATAGCTGTTGCGGTCAACTTCTTCTTGGTTCTTGTTGATAAGATGTTAATCCTTCTTCCTGGTTTTCTTACAGGGTTTCTTCAATATCTGGGAGCGGATTATCATTTCCAGAGTATAGCTAAGGGGGTTATTGATTCACGAGATCTCATTTATTTTGTGAGTGTAACCTATGTAGCCCTTCATCTAACCTATCTGGTTCAAAGGGAAAAGAGGTAGTGATTATGAAGATAAAAAATAAAGAATGGATACGTTTTGCGGCTTATGTGGCCGTTGTTGTGTTAATCAACCTGGTAGCTAGTACTCTCTTCTTCAGAATGGATTTGACTCAGAATCAAGTATATTCCTTATCAAAGATGTCTAAGGATTCCGTTTCTTCTCTGGAAGAACCCTTAACCATTAGAGTTTTTCTATCAGAGAGTCTACCCCAGCCTTATAATAACCTCTCCCAGGAGATGCGAGATCTCATGGATGAGTATTCTCTAGAGTCTAATCGTAATTTTAACTATGAACTATATGAATTAGACAAAGATGGTAAGAAGACTGACAAAAATGGGACTCTGTTAACAACATTAGCTCAAAAATACGGCATCGAGCCTGTTCAGATTCAAAGCTATGACGATAATGAGGTAAGTTTAGTCAGTGTCTATATGGGCCTTGTAGTAATGCAGGGAGATCTATCCCAAACGATTAATACCCTTGGTTTTCAGAGTAATTTGGAGTACCAGATTACATCTACTATCAATGACCTGGCTGCTAAGACAAATGCACTTATTGCAATGGATAATAATATCAATGTTAAGTTGGTATTTTCTTCATTGTTAACACAATTAAGTTCTGATTACAGTGATTATTCTGATCAAGTAAAGAGTGTGGTTGATGATCTCAATATTGAATATTTTGATCGCCTAAGTTATGAGTATATTGATCCCACAACATCCGGTAATAGTGAAATCCAAAAGTATGATTTGACAACCTACAATGTTGGTCAACGTGATGGAACTACACAAAAAGTTTATGCTGCTCTGATCGTTGAAAAGGATGATAATTATTCCACAATAGATCTTATTCAAAGAACTATATTGGGGGATCGAATTATTGGGACCGATACTTTACCTGATTCTATCAAATCCGTAGCAGACCAGTTATTAGGAGTCCAGAAAACAATTGGATACTTAAGTGACCATGGAGCTCCTGCTCTCTATAATAATCCTTATGTACCTCAACAACAGCAATCAGGTGCTTTGGGTAATTTCTATCAATTACTATCTCAAGGTTATGACGTCAAGCCAGTAACTCTGAATGAGCTTCCTAAAGGATTAGATACCTTGATCATTGCTGGAGTCAGTGAGGAATTCAGTGATTGGGAATTATATCAATTAGATCAATTTCTCTTACACGGAGGATCCCTGCTTATTTTCCTTGATCCTTTCAAGGAAGAGGCTCCTCAAGGTCAAATGGCTTATTTTGGAGGACAACCAACTTATACACCCATTGATACAGGATTGGAAAAACTCTTAGCTTTCCATGGCATCAATGTCAAACAGTCCTATTTAATGGACAAAGAAGGTTATGTCCAACGAAGTCAAAACCGGAATGGTGGTTATGAAGAGATAGAACTTCCCTTTGCTCCTTTAATAGATCAAGCCAATATTGATACTGGATTTAGTATCATGAGGACTGTAAAGAAGCTTGTCATGTTAGATATAGCACCTTTAGACATTCAGGATAAGGATGGTCTTGATTCTCATATATTATTTCAGTCGAGTCCTGAAGCTTGGGAGATGTCAGATAATATCAGTTTAGTCCCTCAAACAATCTACCCCCCCTCTGAAGATAAACTAAAACAATATCCCCTAAGTGCTATTGTTGATGGACATTTTGATTCTTATTTTCGTGGTCACGATCTCCCAGAACCTCCTAAAGCAGAAGCAGAAGAAGGTGCTGATGATATTGTATTAAAGGATACTAGCGCTGTTCTAGATCCTGTAACAGAAGGTGATGGTAAAATATTCGTTATAGGTAGCTCTAAGGTATTGGGTGACAATATTCTTGATGCTCAAGGTCAAACACCTAATTCTTTATTTATTCAAAATGTGGTTGATTATATGGCTGGCAATGAAGATTTAGCCATCATGCGTTCCAAAGGAATGGCTTTCAATCCCCAAAAAGGAGATTTGTCCAGCGGGATAAAAACATTCATTCAAACCTTTAACATTGCCATTCTACCAGCACTTGTTATTCTAGCCGGCTTAATCGTTTGGGTTTATTGGATGAAAAGAAAGAAAAAGATACAGCAACAATTCATGGGAGTTGTGAAGAAATGAAGTTAAAAGAAATAATCATTATTGCTGTTATAGCTTTAGCTGCTGTTTTATACTTAGTATTAAGACCTTCAGGTCGTATTTCCTATGATATGCCTGATTGGGACAAATACTCAAAAGATGATGTATCAGAAATCTCCTACGGACCAAAGGACAGCTTAACAGTCCTAACGACAAATGGAGATAGTTGGATATTACCAACACAAAAGAAGATTACAACAACAAAGATGAATCGAATCATCGAAAGTGTCACCGCACTGAAAATCTTAGACAAATTATCAGATACTGATAACTATAAGAGGTTCCAACTTGATGAGGAACAGGGTACAATTGTCAAAGTAACTGCCGGTGATAAATCGCAGGAATTAATTTTTGGTAAGGGAACACCCAATGGTGGAGGTACTTATGTTAGATTTCCTAACCAAAAAGGTGTATTCTCAGTAAGTGGAGACTTCGAAAGTCTATTTCCAAAAGATCCGTCCGATTTACGAGATAAAAGAGTATTGACCTTTGACAAGTCAAAGATTAGCTCTATATCCTTAATGAGGGGTGAGGAGGGGATTATGCTTAATAAGAATGATGACAAGTGGTATACTGATGGTACAGAGTTTGCGGAATCCGATAAACTAGAGACTTCATTAGGAACGCTTGGTCAACTAAATTGCACTAGTTACCTTGATGACACCAATAGTGGAACTCCAACATTGGAAGTACAGTTTGAAGGTGATGGTACTAAGTCACTGACTGTTTACAATGAGACAGATGAAGGTTATGTAGCCTCTTCTTCGGATGTTACCGATTCTTTTGTGATGCCAAAATATTTAGTGGAAGATTTACTAAAACTATTTACCAAATAATGATCCACAGGGAGATTCTTCATGAGAAGAATCTCCTTTCTTTTTATAATGATTAATGAATATCTAATAAAACACTCATCATTCAAGCATTTAGTATTGTTAATGTTTGTTGGCATATCGGCAATGTCCATGTTGCCGATTTGTTTTATTATCCCTTATCCCTGGCTTCCTCTTAGGAGGAGGCTTTTTTATAATTTCCAGGGATTACTAATAATTAAATGTGAATAAATTGATATTTTATTCATTTTCCTATATCATCCTGCCCGTAGCAATACAATGCTAAAATCAAAGGATAATTTCCCTCAATGAAAATCGAAGAATTATTACCAGATGCTCAAAAGGCAATTGCCATGGTGGAAGAGACCATAGGTAAAGATATCCATTTCGTATTAGATTCAAAACTTGGTGATCAAGTTGGTCTCCAATATGCCTTAGAAAAAGAAGCTCCCCCTATTGTAACTTTTGGTCCTAAATGCGGTGTCGAACAATCCCATATCTTAGCCAGTAAGGCTCTCCAAATATTACGAATGGAATTGGTTCCCTTTGAGGAGCGAAAGTTACCTGTCTCCATGGGATCCCATCTCAATAATGCCCGTTTGCAGATTCAGGGAGAGGGACAATATAATCCCGTGATAGCAGAAGCTTTAGAGCAGGATGAGATTGTCAGATCATGGGTTTTTAGTCTGGTTAATCAAGTTGTAAGTCAGCCTATGGATATTATTATTCAAAAGCAGATATATCAGGACTATCCTGAGTTGCACGAACAACAGCAACTAATGTTAGAACAGCAACTAGGTGATTTTAGAAAAACTCTTACAGGTGAAGTTGAACAATTCAGCCCCAAAGTTGTCTTTGATGCCAGTGTCGTTATGAACGGAACGTATTTAGGTATACTGGATAAAGTCACAGGTAAACACTATTTAGATGATTTACCTGCTTTGAACAAGCGCCGTAAAATTGACAGACTTATTGTTGAAACGGAACCACTTCTCGGCAGTGATCACAAATCAGATGTGGAATTGACAAATTACTGGTCAAAAGATCTAAGAATATCCAGCTGGTTCGCATGGTATTCTATAGACTCCTTACCTCATTAATCTTAGTTGTTCTCATAGGGTGCCAAAGTACGTCTCATGAGAACAACTATGAATCAGTGGAAGTCAAAAAAGAAATAAATCAAAGAGCCGAAGATCTTTCTCAGTTTGATGGTTGGCCTCAGATGCAATCCTTGTCTATGGCCTATGAAGATATATCCGAGGTGGAATACTTTGATGGAGACCTTAGTTTTGTTGTAAAGGACAAGCGATTCTACTGGGCTCATGGGCGCTTATTAACCCAAGCAGATACAAATAACTGGGAAGATTTTGCTCCTTATTCCTTTTATCCCTATCCGAAGGTCCTTCCTCCTATCCAAGCTTTAAGTGAAGAACATAAGAAAGATATTGAAAGGCAATTAAATGAGAATCGCTTAAACCCTCCCAATCGAAATGAATCTTTTTATGAAGCTCTCTGGGGGATTAAGGATCAAGAAAGTGCCTGGGAAAAGCAAAAAACCATTTACTTTCTTGGCCATAAAACAACATTGCATCGAGAACTTCTAGAGGATCTCTCGCGAGTGGAAGAGCGCATTCATGAATCTGCAAAGAAGGATAGGGAATTAAGATCTTTCCTCAAGACCTTTTATCGAGTTGATGCCTATAATTGGCGCAACATTGCAAGTACAACCAGTCGGAGCCTTCATGCTTATGGTTTAGCCCTTGATTTAATTGCCAGTGGACAGGTTTTCCAAAATTCCTACTGGCAATGGGTCGGTTATGCTCGCAAGGATTGGTATAATCTTCCTTATAACAAACGATTCAACCCTCCCCAATCTTTTATACAAGCTTTTGAAGCTGAAGGTTTTATATGGGGGGGGAAATGGTTTTTCTATGATTCCATGCACTTCGAATATAGACCTGAGATTCTTATTCTTCAGAAAGATTTCCAATTTTAAAGACATAAGTATCAATATCAAATTTCCTTTTTAGACCAGATGCGGCCATATATCTAATGGTGCCAAAGACTGATCTTTCCGTCCAGGGACGGTCATGGTTGCCAAAACACCATCCTATACCAGCATAGGTATTGGGATCCCGACCATCCAGACTATATCTGTTATTCAAATAGATGAGCCATTCAAAAGCTTCTTCTGGCGTGGGCGCCCATTCTAGTACTTTTTTACCCCAGTACATTCTCATATAGCCATGCATCTTACCTGTGATGACCATCTCATTTTGAGCCGCATTCCAGTAAACATCGTGTGTTGAGCCTTTATCTAATTCTTCAAGGGTATACAAAGTGGGTCTGGGATCTCCTTTGTGCTTTTCAAGGGTCTTTTGGGCCCAGTCTGGTAAACAATCATATTTATCATAGGCTTCTGTGTAATAGACAAAGTTAATGGCCAGTTCTCGTCGAACTACCAATTCCTCAAAAAAATCTTCTGCTCCTTGTGAGTAAGGTTGAGGAAGGCAGCTCACAATATAGTAAGGACTTATCTGACCAAAGTGGAGATAAGGCGCTAAATCACTTTGGCCTTCCCATTCTGGATGATTTCTCTCTTCCCCATATTTATCGAGCTTATACTGAAGGAAGCGGTCCAGTCTTCTAAGAGCTTCCTGTTCACCGCCCTTATAAAATTTGACAGGACGAAGGCTGGTATCCATTCCTTCTTGATTTAGCCATTGTTCTAGTTCTTCATCAGTCATAACAGAATAGGAGCCCTGAGTGTATTCATTAAGAAGACAGGGAATGTCCATACTTCTTTGAGGGATTGTTGTCTTTTGTATTTTCCTTCGAAGAGTATAGGCACTCCATTCTCTTTTGTTACTGATTTCCTCGACAGGGTAGAGGACATTATCTTCGATTTCACAATAGGGGATCTTCAACTGTCCATAAATTTGTTGTCTCCAATGCCTTTGAATCCGTAAATATCCCTTATCCATAATCAGGTATAGGGCTTTCCGGGATTCTTCTAATATGATATGGATGGGATCCCCTTTGAGTATCTCAAAGCCAATTCCCATTGACTGAAGACTTTTACTAACATCTCTCAACCCTTCCAGCATAAATTGATAATGCCTTAGGTTTCCTTCTGGAAAAGGAGTAAGGACAAAAAGGACTTTGACAGAGACTTTATTCTGATTAGCCATATCAATTGCTTGAATGAGAGCTTGATTGTCCTTAGTTCTGGGACTGGCTTGCATCCAATATAGTACGTGTTGATTCATCATTCATCCTTTATTGTAACCTTCACCGATAGATGGTATTTTATTTATAAAACGCAATTACTTTGCAAATCAGGTTTATATCATGAAGAATTTTTTTTATATCTTATTACTTTTCCTTTCTCCCTCATTATGGGCCCATCCTCATCTGTGGATAGATGTTGATCTGAATTTCACCTCATCAGGCTTACTCCATGTTCATTGGACCTTTGATGAGTATTTTAGTTCCGATATGATTTTAAATTATGATGTAAATCGTAATGATATTCTAGAACAGAATGAACAAGATGAGATCAACCGCATTGTTTTCCGGAATATGATCAATTATGACTACTTTCTTGATATAGTCAGAGATGGTAAAAAAGTTGATATTCCCCTTGCCAGTAATTTCAAGGCCTCCATCAAAAACCATAAACTAATCTATGATTTTGACGTTCCCCTCAAACAGAGCTGGAATGACATGGAAATCATTCCCTGGGATAAAACTTATTTTGCCGATATGCGACTAACTTCCTGTCCTGATTCTATTCCTGGCACTAATGTGACAGTCATTCAAGAAAAACTAAAACGAGATACATTAGGCTGGGGAACTATTGAAGTTCCGGGAGTCTTTTTAAAGGAGAACTAATGAACAAAAAAGCCTCAGGTTTTACAATCTTTATGCTTTTACTAGGAGGGGCACTTTTTGCTAATCCTTTCACAGGAAGTTCTAAACCTGTCCCTGAAGTATATGGTAGCCGTGTTCCTGATTTTATTAGAAATGCTGCTTATTATCTTCAAAATGAGATAGCCCATTTATCCAGACAAGTGATAGATCAACATAACTGGGCGTCCTTTTGGTTAGCCTTTGGTCTAGCCATCCTTTTTGGAATGGTTCACATTATTGGCCCTGGTCATGGCAAAGTATTCACAATAGCTTATTTCTCTTCAGAAGATTCGAAGGTTTCCACAGGTTTGTGGTACAGCCTCTTTGTTAATATTGTTGATAGTGTGTCTGCTTTTGTTGTTGTTATTCTTAGTTATGGAGTGATTAAAGCCTTTGTGGGGCGATCGAATGGGGTGGATACTTCTTATTATCTTCAATTGATTGCCTATGGATTAATCATGATATTAGGGATAGGCCACTTGCTAAGTCACCTGAAACCTCATCACAATCATGCGGACCACGACCACGACCACGACCACGACCACGACCACGACCATTGTCAGCATGTGGATCATCGTCGATTTAAATCCCCCTTTAAACTAGCTCTGGCTGTGGGCTTGATTCCCTGTCCTGTAAGCAGTGCTCTTTTAGTCTATGGTTTGGCAAATCAGATCATTCCCTTTATGAGTCTTATGGTGCTGGGTGTCTCTTTAGGTGGATTCCTGACCATGTCCCTGCTGGCTTTGTTAGTCATAAAAGGTAGACACTTTTTAGTAGAAAATATTCATAGCAAATACAGTGGACTTCTCTTCTTTGCTGAATTAGTTCCTTCTCTGGCTATTATTCTTTTTGCAGTGATAATGGTAATACAGCTTCTTCTATAGAAGGGGGTAAAATCTTGTTGCAAAGGAATCTGCAAGGTTCCAATGCAACAAGAACATTTCTTCAGGGATATTACAAACTTCTTCCGAGATTAATCATTTCAATAGTTGTTAAGGCCGCATCGAAGCCTTTGTTCCCTGATTTGACTCCTGCCCTCTCCAAAGCCTGTTCCATATTGTCTGTAGTAAGAACACCAAATATGATTGGTAGATTTTCCTTTAAACTGACCTGACTAATTCCTTTGGATACTTCTGCAGATACATAATCAAAGTGAGGTGTGTTCCCTCTAATTACTGCACCTAAGCAAAGAATGGCATCAAAAGAGGAGGTTCGGGCCAGTTTTTGAGCCATAAGGGGAATCTCAAAAGCTCCTGGTACTCTGACAAGGGTAATATCTTCTTTAGCTAATCCATGTCGTGTCAGGCCGTCAATAGCTCCTTCTAATAGCTGTTCTGTGATAAGGGAATTGAATCTGCCAATGACAATGGCAACCTTTGCTTCTGTTATGTTTAATTGTCCTATTATCTCTGTCATCTTTATACTCCTTGCAGGTGATGATGGAATTTGATTTTCTTTGTTTTTAGGTAAGAACGATTAATATCGTTCGCTTCTATCTCCCAGGATAGTCTTTCAATTTGAAATCCCTGAGCGCGCATGTTCTCTACTTTGTCTGGATTATTTGTCAAAAGTTTAAAGGTTGATACCTTTTTGCTTCTTAGTATGCGTGCGGCATAATGATAGTCACGACTATCCGGAGCATGTCCGAGACTTTCATTGGCCTCATAAGTATCTTGTCCCTCCTGTTGGAGGGCATAAGCTTTTATCTTTTCTGCTAGTCCGATTCCCCGACCTTCCTGTCGCAGATACAGGAGCGCTCCCTTTGTTCTGCTGATGTGCTTTATTGATTGTTGGAGTTGTTCTCTACAGTCACAGTGGCGTGAGCCTAATACTTCTCCCGTTAAGCATTCTGAATGAATGCGTAGGTCAAAGCTTTCTTCCCAATCAATATGGGGAGAGTACAGGAGAAAAGGTGGTTCCTGTTCAGGATGTTCTGGAGGGTAGGTTTCCATCACCAATTCTCCCCATTCTGTCTGGAGCAAGGTGCGGGCTGTTCCTTTGACGAGATAGTCCTGGAGCTCATTCATCGAAAGGATTCCCAGGTGATGAGTCTTGGCGAAGTCTATGAGTTCCTGACCTCTAGCCATGTCTTCTCCCTTTCCCAGAATCTCACAGATGACCATTGCCGGTTGTTCCTGTGCTAATTCCGCCAGGGCCACAGCCCCTTCTGTGTGTCCCTGTCGTACCCATAATCCTCCCTTTTGAGCCCTTAGAGGAAAGACATGTCCCGGTGACACAAGGCTTTTCCTGTCAGGCTGGTCGGCTCCTAAAGCCTTAATGGCTTCCCATCTGTCATGAACGCTTATTCCTGTTCCTCCATTATTGGCATCAACTGATAGGGTGAAAGCTGTCTTATGTACACTTTCGTTATGGGTCACCATGGGAAGAAGTTGGAATTGATCTGCCCTTTCAGGACTTAAGGCTACACAGATTAAGCCCCTGGCCTCCCGTGTTAAGAAATCCACATGTTCTTTCTGTGCTTTATGAGCCAGAAAGAGAATATCTCCTTCATTTTCTCGGTTCTTGTCATCAGTTAGAATGATCATTTGACCATCCTTCAATAGGTCTATAGCTTGCTCTGTTGTTATTTTCATAGGATTAATACCCCCATAACTGTAATTTTTCTTTTGTAACACCACTGTGTTCTTTTGATTCCCGGCGAAGGAGTATATCTGTTTCTATATTGATATGATCACCAGGCCTTCTGGTATGGAAGAGGGTCCTCTTCCATGTCTCAGGGATGATCTGTACTTCCAGATAGTCATAACCTAAGGCACTGATCGTGAGACTTACTCCATCCAGGCAGATAGACCCTTCTGGTATCAGACCAAAGAGTTTCTGTGGTTTGGTAAATCGTAGGATATGTCCGAGTCCTGAAGAGGTTAGGGCCTGGAGTACGACTGTTGTCTCTACATGTCCCTGAACCAGATGTCCATCCAGATAATCAGACATCTTCAAGGCTCTTTCCAAGTTCACAGGAGAACCTGTTTTTAAACATCCCAGGTTTGTTTTCTCCAAGGTTGAAGCTAAAACCTCCACATGGATACTATGGTTGACCATTTTTACGACCGTCTGGCATACTCCGTTAACCGCCAGAGAACTTCCTACTGGTAGATCCTCTTCCAGATTTGTATGGATGCAGTAGCTAAAGGATTTACCTTTCCTCTGTATCTCCTCAACACGTCCCAAGTCCTGTATTATGCCTGTAAACATAGGGAATCCTTGTGTATCCAGTTCATAAGACAGTCCTGTCCCCAAAGCTCGGGAGGGTTCACCATCCAGGAGGATCGCAGATCTAGGGGAACATCCTCTTTGAGAAAGGGAGTCCCCTGTCCTAAAGTGAAAGGTGATTGAATAAGGGTCAGTTCATTCACTAAAGATTCCCTCCATAAGCTGGAAGCGAGCTTAGTACCCGCTTCCACGAGTAGACTAATGATACCTCTCTTTCCCAGGACATTAAGTAATCCAGAGAGATCTTCAGATTGGTGATAAAGGATATCAATACCGAGCTTCTCAAGAGGGGAATGATAAGCTCTTGGTTCTCTGGCTATAAGCAGTAGAGAGTGGGGCCTGACTTCTTGGAATACTTTAAGGGTAAGAGGGAGATCTTTGTGCCCTTCCAGGATGATCTTTAAGGGAGACGGCCCGTCTCCTGAACGATTATCGAGACAGGGATTATCCAGAATGACCGTGTTCCCTCCGACAAGAATAGCCTGGTGAGAGGCCCGGAGTTTGTGTATCCTCCTTAAAGCCTGATCACCGCTTAAGGCTGTCCTGGCTGGTGGACTTGTGGCAATGTAGCCTTCCAAGGTCACCGCTTGTTTAATATGGACCCAAGGGGTTTGCCTGTGACGATAATAATGATAGGCCCTATTCAGCAAAGACTCTTCCTTTGACATGAGCCCTACTTCGACTTCGATCCCCTGTTCCCGAAGAGATTTCACTCCCTGACCTGCCACCCTGGGATTCGGATCAAGGGAGGCAATGATCACTTTTTGAATTCCTTTTTGGATAATCAGCTTTGTACAGGAAGGGGTGAGTTTGCTATCATCCTCATAACTACAGGGCTCAAGGGTGACATAGAGATTACTTCCTCCAGGATCCTGAGTGGTATGGTTTAAGGCTTCTACTTCCGCATGGGCTTTGCCCCTTTGCGAATGATACCCTTCACCAATGATCTGTCCCTTTTTGACGAGGACAGCTCCTACATAGGGATTGGGCGCAGGATAACCTTTACGGGCTAAGGCCAGAGCCTTCTCCATAAATATCTGTGACATTTTAGTGAACTCCTTTGGACAGGAGTTTTCGGTGGGCATATACAGGATCATAGAGATGAGACCACCCCTATGGACCCAGGTATTCTATGTGTGTGTTGGATTTTTCTTCCATCCGGACTGTACCGTTGGCACTGGATTCTCACCAGTTCAGTCTTACCTGCCTTTGCAGGTTCGAGTCGCGGGCTATACCGCCATTCAGGAATTGCTGTTGCTTAACAGCTCACCTTGCCCCGAAAAATCAATTGTCCTTTAAATATCGATTAAAGGATAAACATCTTAGCTTTATTTGGTCAAGCTATTTCACACTAGCTTTGTAAAGCCGGTCCATAACAGCTCGACCTAGACCTTCTTCTGGAACCTTTTGGGCATAGATGGCTTTGATCTGCTTTTCATCTAATTCATGGAGGAGTATGAACAAACGGGAAGCGGCTTGAATGAAGTCTCCTGAATCAGATAAATAGTTTGTGTGACAGAAGTTAATGACAGAGTTAAGTTCATCTTTCCTAAAGCCCAGATAGGCTGATTCAGAAGCCAGTTCAGGAGGTACATCTTCTGGTCCATCAACAATATAAAGGGGGGTGCGAGGAGAATAATGCATCTTTAATTGTCCTGGAGAACTTGGTGTCACAACCTGCCTATCAAAGAGCTTAACACCTTCAAAAAGCTTAGATAACTCCTCAATAGAGAATCCACCAGGTCTGAGAATCACAGGTGTTTCCTGGGTTAAATCAAGGACTGTAGACTCAACACCTACACGGCAGGGACCTCCCTGGAGTATCATATCAATAGCCATGCCTAATTGGGATTCTACATGTTCTGCTGTTGTTGGACTTAGGTAGCCGAAGGGATTGGCACTAGGGGCTGCAATCGCTCCTGTAGAACGTCTAATCACTTCCAGAGCAATAGGATGATCGGGCATCCTGACTGCCATAGTATCCAGTCCCGAAGTAATGAGATCGGGAATGATCTGCTTGCGAGGAACGATAACTGTTAAAGAAGCTGGCCATATGCGGCTTAAGATATCTCTATATTTATCAGGGACAACACAGATCTCATCAAGCATATCCATATCTGCAATATGGGTAATGAGAGGATCAAAATGCGGACGTTTTTTGGCTTCGAATATTCTGGCGGCAGCCTGAGGATCTAAAGCATTACCTCCTAGTCCATACACAGTCTCTGTGGGTAGGGCAACCAGACCTCCTTCCTTAAGGATATTCGCTGCCTTATTGATATTGGCCTCTGTTGCTTCATAGATCATTTATTCATTCCTTCCAGATATTCCCTGAATCCCAGGTCTTCCACTTTGCGGGCTTTTGTTTCCACTTCTTCTTCCAGACTATCTTTATAAGCCTGGAGCTTATCCCTGAGAGAATGATCTTTGATTCCTAATATGGAAGCTGCCAAAATGCCTGCATTTTTCGCTCCATCAATGGCTACAGTTGCCACTGGAATACCACCGGGCATCTGTACTATAGACAGCAGAGAATCCAGACCTGATAATTTAGAGCTCTTCACAGGAACCCCGATAACAGGCAGTGAGGATAGGGCTGCTACCATCCCTGGTAGATGGGCTGCCCCCCCAGCTCCGGCAATAAGAACGTCAATCCCGCGGGAAGCCGCTTGCTGGGCGTAGTCAAACATGCGTTTAGCTGTTCGATGGGCAGATACGATGGTTAATTCATATTCAATTCCAAAATACTCCAGAATGAGAGCCGCTTCTTTCATCACAGGAAGATCAGAGTCACTTCCCATAATAATTCCTACTTGGACCATGTTATTCTCCTTTGTCCGATAAGATGGTGATTAATTGCTTTGCTGTTTGAGCCTTATTCATAGCTTCTTCCCTCGTTTTGCCCAAGGCTGTCAAATGTCCCATTTTCCGATGAGGTTTGGTTAGTTTTTTTCCATAGATATGAAGGAAGACACCGGGAATCTCAAGGGCTTTCTCATATCCTGATATTGCTGTAGGGCCTTCATAACCTTCAGCTCCTAATAGATTAATCATCACATTAGGCTGAATAAGTTCTGTAGAACCTAAGGGTAAGTTTAGTAAGGTTCTGATATATTGTTCATACTGGCTGGTAATACAGCCTTCTATCGTATAATGACCTGAGTTATGAGGGCGGGGCGCTATTTCGTTGATAAGAATCTTGTTGTCCCTGGTGAGGAACATTTCCACACCGAAGATTCCGACACCATTTAAGGCTTCCACTGATTGGATAGCAAGTTCCCGGGCTTCCCTCTGGAGCTGTTCATCCAGCTTTGAGGGGACGATGGTTGTATCACAGATATTTGTTTCAGGATTGAATTCCATCTCGACTAATGGATAAGCCTTGATTTCCCCTTTTTCATTACGGGCTACCATGACGGCTATTTCTTTCTGGAAGTCTACCCATTCTTCGAGAAAACTTTCTCCTTCCAACATTTGAGGAATATCTTCCGGTGATGTGATAACCATAACCCCTTTTCCGTCATAACCCCCTCTACAGGACTTTTGAACAACAGGGTAGCCATAGTGCTTTAATAATTCTTCACGATTATTCCCATCCAGCATATCCCAGGAGGATACAGGTAGCCCATGATCACGTAATACTTTCTTCTGTATGGATTTATCCTGAATGATTTGAAGAACTCCCGAGCTGGGGATGACCTTTTTTCCATCTTTTTCCAGTTCCGCCAGAGTATCCGCATCTACGTGCTCAATCTCGAAGGTGATAACATCACAAGCTTGGGCTAGTTCCTTGATTTTAGTCTTATCATAGAGACTTCCCACAATATAGTCATTGGCAATGTCACTGGCTGGTGAAGGATGTTCTGGTGTTAGGACAACAACAGGAATATCCATTCTTCTTGCTTCAAGAATGGTCATTCGACCCAGTTGTCCTCCCCCGATTATTCCGATTGTAGGATATCTATTCGCTTTCATCTATGTAAGCTAGCAGAAAGACTTTCAAAGCTCAAGACTTAACTATTTTAATGGAACAAAGAACATCAATTCCTCAGGATCCCCAATCCCCTGTTCCATCTGTTCCCAGAGAATTTGAGGATTATAGGTACATCCCTCGAGTAGGCTTTGGTCTTCCTCATCCAGATGATATAGAACATTGACCATGTCTTTAATGATAGGGAGTATCTCTTGACGTTGGGCCCTCTCTCCCAGATAGTCCAGTAAGTGAAAGATTTCCTGAAGAGGTCTACCATCAGGGATGAGAGAATAATCGAAGAAAACATCCCTATAGCCTAAATCAAATTCATCCAGGATAAAGTCCAGCCACATAACGGCCTTGCCCTGATTATAGAGCTGATTCACATTATGCATAATGCTCTCGGCCTTGGTTAAATCTTCCTTGTCAAATCCGTCCCGGTCCAGAATCAGATAGGGGGCTTCCTGAAGATAACGTAAGCCTAATTTACTAGCTGTATCAGACAAAGTGGTCCCAGGGAGAACCATGAGAGGAAAAACATCTATGTGATTCGGTTTACAATCCAGAACAAATTCCACACTATTCCAGAATCCTTCCAGAGTGTCTCCCGGAAGGCCATAGATCAGGTCGATTCCATAAACAACACCAGCCTCATTGAGTAAGCTCAGCTGATTCTGATACTGATCTGGATCAAAGGGACGCCCTATGTTTTTTGTGATGCTAGGATTGGCACTCTGGAGCCCGATTTGAAGGCTACAGTTGAATTGGCTGAATAACCAAGCTTGCTCCTCATCAAGGAACTCAGAGCGTACTTCGATGTTGTAATGGATGTCAGGAGCTTCTTCGATAAAGAGCTTCAGAATATCCTTTGCTCTTTGTGGTTTATAATTAAAGGTAGGATCCAGGATAAATAGTTCTCTAGTATTCCTCTCTTGGAGTTGTCTTAATTCTTCTCTTATCTTATCCAGGGACTTCCCTCGCAGCTTCCCATTCCCTTTAGATTCAAAACAAAAATGGCATTTAAAGGGACAGCCTCTGGTCAACTCCCAAACCATATCTTCATAAGGATGTTCTGATAAGGCTGATAGGGTAAAGGGAGAAGGCAGTGTATCCAGATTTTCCACCAGATAGGATCCCTTGTGTTCTGCGTATTTACTTAATACTTGAGCCTTATCATCTGAATTGTCCAAGTCTTTGATGACTTGGGCAATGATCGCTTCCCCCTCCCCAGGTAGGGCGAGGTCTATATAAGACTTCTGAGCATATCCTATCGGATCGGCGGTGATCTCTGGGCCTCCCGCCAAGATCAGGACCTGAGGATACTGGGCTTTGATCCATTCTCCTAACTGGCTCAATCCGGGAACACTCCAGATATAAATGGTCAGACAAATGACATCAGGAATGGCTTGGGCAAAGAGGGAAGGATAATCCTCTAGCCCAAAGTCAGGACCTATTTCCTCGATATCAAGAAGAACTTCAGGTAGTTCCTGTTCAATGGTGGAGGCCAGAGAGGCCGAGGCTAGGGGGAAGGTACGACTTCCTGTATGCTGATTGATGAATAATAGGCGCATATAGGGAGCTATTCTACTCGTTTAGAGGCGGAATAGGAAGTAACGTCAAACTTACCATTCCCATATTGAGCTCCGTCCATGATGACTACGATGACTGAACTGATGTCGTCAAGGGAATATCCTTGAGCGAATTTGATATCCTTTTCCATTAAGAGTACTTGATTAAGTCTTCCATCGGTGTAGAAATCCTGTCCGTAGTTGAGTTTGCCAAATATTAATTGATTAGCATTCCTAAAGTCTAAAGTTAATCCTACATAGTCTTCTTCTTCTGAATAGAAGACTAAATATCCATCATGAGCTATTTTGCTGTTAATCGTAAAACTTACTGAAATATCATTATCTGTTTTATAGGCTTCTATAGAGGATGCTGTTGGTAACATGGTCGCATATTGAGGAGACTTTCCTAATTCCGAGTCAATGGTAATGTAGTTATATTCTCCTACATTCTTTGAACCAGGTGCAGGAATAGCGAAGTCAATACTTGAAGTACTTCCATCTTTTCTTGTGAAAGTGAACTGATAAGTCTTTGTTCGAATCGTGTCACCAGTCCTTTTTCCATAAAAGGAGTTTGACATGTTCCGGTCCAATATGAGCACTAGCCCGTTATCACTGATGTGCATATCTTCCTTAGTGAACAACTCCCAGAGACTGTCTCCATCACTAATATCTAAATAGTCCAGGGATTCATAATCCCCAGTGAAGCCAAATGACCAATTAACTTGAAGGCTATTATATTCTCTAGGAGTATCCCAAAAGTTCTTATCATAGTGTTTAATAACCCATCCCACATCTGTAACCGTGAATGACTTATCTAATTGATCAGGCTGGGCCGTCTTGCACCCAATAAGTATTGTTATTAGCAGGACTGAGTTTATTAAAACAGTAGATATTTTCATTTTTATTTCCTTATTACAGGGATGAAGGATGTTTCTGAACCAGTATCATAGTTAGCTTCATCAGGATACACTTATCCATCATTTTCTATTATTCTACTTGTACCGTAGCGGAATAGGATTTGCAATCATACCTGGAATCTCTATATTGTTTTCCATCCATAAGAATAACAACTACTTCGGCTATATCTTCAAAAGATTTACCAGGGGTGAAATCAATATCTTTTTTTCTGAGACTTACTGAGTTCGCTGTCCCATCTGTATTAAAAGTGCGGCCCCTGTTGAGTGTTTCCCGAACTAATTGGTCATTTGTTCTAAAATCATAAGATGAACCGATATATTCTCCTTTCTTATTATAGAAAGCAACATAACCGTTATAGGCTATATTACTATCAATAGTAAAATCTACATGTATTCCCTTCTCTGATTGATGGGCTGTAATCTTCGATGCTGTTTGTAACATGGGAGCAAAATTAGGTAACTCTGCTAACTGAGGATCAATAGTGATGAAATCATATCCCCCTGTTTCTAATGATCCTGGAGCGGGTAAATCAAAATCAATCGTTGCGGTAGTTCCATTATTTCTTGTGAAAGTAAAACGATAAGTTTTGGTTCTGAATGTGTCTTTCGTTCCTTTACCATAGTAGGTATTACTTACTTTTGTTGTCAAATCTATGATGTGAGTTGAACTATATTCCAAATCATCCCTTGTATAGTTCCAAGCCCGTTCCCCATCGCTTATTTCGAGAGTTGATAGGGTAGAATAATAATCCCCAGTATAAGTGAAAGCCCATTCTATCTTCAGTGAATTATGGTCATCAGGTTCATTCCAAAAGTTTTTATCATAATGATGAAGAACCCAACCTACCTGTGTAGGAGTGAATTGGTCATCCTGAAGGGGGGGCTCATTACTAGCACAATTAGTTAAGATAAGTATTAATAGAATTGTTGCGAATACTAATATCTTCTTCATTCTTTTATTCTACTGCTATAGCGGCTGAAAAGGATTTACAATCACTACTGGAATTCTGATACTGATTACCATCGGTAAGAACGATGACTACTTTTTCAATATTATCCATGGTATACCCGGATTCAAGGATTATATCATCTGAATGTAATTCCAGATTGTTAAGAGAACCGTCTTTCCTGAAGTCCTGACTTGAGTTTAAGTCTTCGGACATTGATTGGTTCTTATTACGAAAATCATAGCTTATGCCAACATAATTTCTCATATCATCATAACAGATTACATATCCATTATAAACTATTTCACTATCAATAGTAAAATCTATTAGAATTTTGTCCTCTTCTCTACGGGCTTTTATATTCTCTGCTGTAGAAAGCATAGGGGCATAGCTGGGTTCTGCCGCTAATGATGGGGCAATTGTAATATACTCGTAGTCCCCAGCATTATGTTCACCTGGTGCGGGAATATTAAAGCTTATCATAGATAGGCTTCCATCATTTCTGGAAAAGACAAACTGATAATTCTTGGTTCGAAGTGTGTCTCCTGTGCCCATCCCTAAAAAATTATTAATGAGTTTAGTATCCAAATATAGAACAGTTCCACCAGCATCAGTATGCATTATGTCCTTGGAAAAAGGTCCCCATCGGTCCTCTCCTGTTATGATTACCATATTGGCTAGGGATTCAAAGTCCCCTGTATAGGCAAAACTCCATATTACTTCGAGGGAATTATACTCCTCAGGATCTATCCAAAAATCTTTATCGTAATGGTTAAGGACCCAACCAACTTTTTCTACTGTAAAGGGATTATCCAGAGGGGCTGGTTCAACATATTTTAATGCAAGAGGCGCTTTCATTTGGGCTGTATCCGTAGAAGCACAGCTATTTAAAATCATTAATAGTAGTACAGTGGTGACTGATGTTATGATTTTATTCATTTGATTAACCTTCCTTAAATTAAACTTCACAAGAGTATATCACTTTTTATTGATTCATCAAATCAAAGGGCTTACTAGGTTTTCTTTTTTTGCTTATTGATTTCCAATGGTTTTCAATGAGCAAACAGACCATCTGCTTATTGAAAATCAAATGTTTCCAATAAGCAAAATGGTTAAATGAGTCAGTAGTTTGTTACTAATTCAATACCTATTACAGGAGTACGAGCTGACTCAGATCTGGCGTCAAAAGAGTCCTCGAAATACTGCTTACCATCTGTTAAGGCTACACAGATGAATTTTACCTGAGAGTTCTTAGTATTTTTAGAGAGATCTCCTTCCTTTATAACAAAGGTATTGCTTGTCCCTTCTGTATAAAACTCTGTTCCCTCATTCAATGAAAAGGGAATATTTCCTTCATCATCTTTGAAATGATCCGATATTCCTAAGTATTTTTTATTCTCATCATAGACCCATATGTATCCATTATTGATGATTGGACTATCGCAGGAGAAACTTACTATAAGGTCTCCCGTGTTCGTTATATACTCAGCATCAATATTTTCTGCCAGGGGTATCATTGGTGCATAACCAGGATCCCTTTGATCCTGATCTATGGTGATAAAATCGTAATCATTGTTATTAATGTGATGTTTGTATCGTATAATATCTGCTTGTTGCTTTAGCATCATAGTGATTAGGTTGTTCATATTGATAGCCATCTACCAGATTTATGGTTATGTAAGCTGCCCTATCAAGGATCGGCGCATAGGGATACTTAAAATAGTTCAATTTTCCTTCTATGTTGAAGGGAGCCTTAAGTCCAATACTGGCTAATTCTTTTTTATCCTTGTCATAGATGATAACAAATCCGTTTCTCACCAGAGGGCTGTTTATGGTGAACCTTAGGTTGAAAGTCTGTTCTTGTGTATCCTTTTTAACCGTAACCTCTTCCGGCATAGCTAGCATGGGAGCATAATCTGGGTTATTGAGTAATTGTTTCTCTGTGGTAACAAATTGATAATGATTAGATGATGTTGAACCAGGTATGGGCATGTGGAATATTTTTCTATAGAAGCTGCCGTTAGAAAAATAAAAGGTGAGAATATAGTCTCCTACCCTTAGGGTATCTCCTTGCTTATTTCCCTCTTTCTTTGACATGAAACGTTTATTAAAAATAAAACCGTCTTTCTTTGTTGTCCAAATGATATCATCCTTTGTCATTGTCCATTGGGATACCCCATCGCTTACTTCAACCGATTCCAAATCTTCGTAGGATCCTGAGGTGAGAAAGCTCCACTTAATATAAATTGTGTCTGAGTCTAGGGGGGGATCAAAGAAGTCAGCTTCATAGCTTTCTAGAACCCAACCTACCTCTTTTATTATCAAATCAGAGGCTTCTGGAGGCTGTATACTGTCTGTGTTTGTACTTTGACAAGATAATAAGAATAGGGGGATGCTTAGGCTTAACAGTAAATATCTCATAGTACCAATTATAACCTTTAATTCTGGTTCCTCCAATATTCTGTTATAATGTCTTGATACAATAGGATTTTAAGCGTTCTAATTGATTCTGCTTTTGCTTATTGAAAAAAGTTCCCAATAAGCAAAAGATTGATGAATGCCAATAGATTAATGAGTGACTTTTGTTCTAGCAGAATTTGACTGGGCATCATAGTAATTATTATTGTATTGAGCACCATCTATGAGAAAAACAACAAAGTATTCAATATCACTAAAGGAATAAGTATTATCCAAATAGGTAATGTTTTCATTATTAATGATTAGTTGATTTATCTGCCCATCTGTATAGAATTGAGAACCATTGTTTAGTTCTTTACTTATATTGTTATTATCATCTCTAAAATAGTAATACATACCTACATACTCTTTATCTTTATCATAGAAATTAACCCATCCATCATATATAAGATTACTATTGGCAGAAAACGTAATTGTGTAACTAGTCCCATTCTGTTTAGCAGAAAGATTTTTTGCTGTTGGTATCATAGGCGCATAACCAGTAGTATTAAAAAGTGCAGGATCTATTGT